>JBATAV010000050.1:0-2424 GCA_049662025.1 Paracoccaceae bacterium
GCTCGGGGGTGGGCGGGGGTGGCGGCGGTTCGGCGGCCGGATGTGCTGCGGCAGACGAGGCTCCGGGCAGGCTGGCCAGCCAGTCCAGCGCCGCCTGCCTTTCCTCTGGCGCCTCTGACGGTGGCACTTCTGGTGGCGCGTCGGCAGGGATTTCGGGCGGTTGGCCCAGCGGTAGTTCCGCAGGAGGAGCAGGTGGAGATTCGGGCGGCGAGTCGGGTGGCAATTCGGGCGGTGAGTCGGGTGGCGAGTCGGGCGGGATGGCCGAGAAGGACAGGCTGTCGTCGTTCGGCGCCTTCAGGGCGGCCTCCAGCGCAGCGGCGGTCGCCTCTTCCACCACGGTGGGCGTTGTGTCGGATTCGTCGTCCAGCCGCCCGATCATGGCGGCGTCCAGCGCCTCCTCCTCGGGGGTGATGTCATCGGACAGGCCCGACACATGGCGAATGCCCTGTTCGCGCAGGATTTTCTGAACGCCGCGGATGGTCATGCCTTCGTCATGCAACAGCCGCTTGATCCCGGTCAGCAGCGCCACATCGGCGGGCCGGTAATAGCGCCGCCCGCCCGCCCGTTTCACCGGCCTGATCTGCGGAAACCGGCTTTCCCAGAACCGCAGCACATGTGCAGGCGTTTCCAGCGCCTCGGCGACTTCGGAGATGGTGCGGAAGGCGTCGGGCGATTTATCCATCCGCCGGGGTCCTTACTTCTTCTTTCCGGCGGCCACGCGGTCCTTCATCAGATGCGAAGGGCGGAACGACAGCACCCGCCGGGGCGAGATCGGCACTTCGTCGCCGGTCTTGGGGTTGCGGCCGACTCGGGCCGATTTGGCGCGCACCGAGAAGGTGCCGAAGGACGAGATCTTGACCGTCTCGCCCGAAGCAAGCGAGTCGGACATGTGCTGCAGCACCGCCTCGACCAGGTTGGCGGATTCGTTTCGGCTGAGGCCGACCTCGCGAAACACGGCTTCGCTGAGGTCCATGCGGGTCAGTGTCTTTTCGCTCATTCTGTCGTCCCCCCCGGTGCTTTTGTCGCGAAGGATGCGGCGGATCAAATTGCGAGTCAATATCAACCACTTGTCGCATGCATTTGAAGCATGCTGTCGGCACTGTTTTGCCGCCACATTACCAGCGAAGGACCACCGACCCCCAGGCCAGGCCGCCGCCGATCGCCTCGGTCACCAACAGGTCGCCTTGCTTGATCTGGCCACGCGCACGGCCGACCGACAGCGCCAGCGGGATCGACGCGGCCGAGGTGTTGCCGTGGTCCTGCACGGTTACCACAACGCGGTCCATCGGCACCTGCATCCGTTTGGCGGTGCCTTCGATGATGCGGATATTGGCCTGATGCGGCACGATCCAATCGACGTCTTCGCCGGAAAGGCCGATCTTGTCCAGCGAGGTATGCGCGGTTTCGGCAAGCTTTTCAACGGCATGGCGGAAGACTTCCTTGCCTTCCATGCGCAGATGCCCGGTGGTGCCGGTGGAAACACCGCCATCGACGTACAGGATGTCGCGCTGGCGGCCATCGGAATGCAGGTCGGTCGACAGGATGCCGCGGTCGTCGGTGGTACCAGCCCCTTCATGGGCTTCCAGCACCAGCGCACCGGCGCCATCGCCGAACAGCACGCAGGTGGAGCGGTCGGTCCAGTCCAACAGCTTCGAGAAGGTTTCCGCACCGATCACCAGCACGCGGCTGGCCTGGCCCGAGATGATCAGCGCGTTGGCGGTGGCCAGCGCATAGACGAAACCGGCGCAGACCGCCTGCACGTCGAAGGCAAAGCCGCGCGTCATGCCCAACGCCGCCTGCACCATCGTCGCGGCCGAAGGAAAGGTCAGATCGGCGGTCGAGGTGGCCAGGATGATTGCGTCGATGTCGTCGGGCTGCAGGCCCGCATCATTCAGCGCCGCGCGCGCCGCACGGGTGGCAAGGTCGGAGGTGGTCTGGCCTTCCGCAGCGAAATGCCGCCGCTCGATCCCCGAGCGGGTGCGAATCCATTCATCCGAGGTGTCGATGGTCTTTTCGAATTCGGAATTCGGAACGATCCGGTCAGGCAGATAGTGCCCGACGCCCCTTGCAACGGCGCGTATGGTCATTGGGTTGGATCGCCCCCTTGTCCGGCGTCCAAGGCGCCGGGTTCCCCCGTCGGCGCATCCTGCCCCGCGCTTTTGGCGGATGCAACCCGTGCGGCCAGCCGCTCGAGGAACCGCGCTTCGGCCAGTTGGGCGGCCAACCGGATCGCGGCAGACACACCGGTGGCATCGGCCGAGCCGTGCGATTTGACGACCGTCCCGTTAAGCCCCAGAAAGACGCCGCCATTCACCCGACGCGGGTCGATGCGCTTTTGCAGCCGTTTCAGAGAGTTCATCGCCAGAAGGGCGGCGAATTTCGACATCAGCCCGGCCCCGAAGGCCTGCCGCATAAGCTCTGATA
>JBATAV010000051.1:0-4515 GCA_049662025.1 Paracoccaceae bacterium
GGCCGCGGCTTTGCCGAGGGCGCGCATCGGCTGGAGATCGTCGCGGCGGGGTGTTCTGTCGGCAATGCGGCGGTTCGGCGCGTGGTGTTGGCCAAGACTTCGCCCGACCACGGTTGGCGGGCGAGCCTGTTTCTGCACTAGCTCATTCGGCCGCTTCGGCCCCCTTTGCGGCCTTGGCGGCGCGGCGGTCGCGCAGATCTTCTCGCATCAGGCCGATGCGGTGAAACAGCGTGCGCGGGTCGTCGTTCAGCATCATCAGCAGGTGGCAGGCGATGCGGCCGACGATGGGCTCATTGCGGGCCATGTCCCAGATCTGGGCCAGCAGGTTGGTGTCGAGGCCGCCCGACAGCAGGCTGAAGGACGGCATGTCCAGCGGCAGTGCGGTGCCCGGCGTGCGGCGGATCGGGTGGGCGCGGTCGGGCGACAGGCCGGTGTAAAGCCGCTCGAACTCGTATAGTTTCATCAGCGAAAACAGGATGTTCATCGCCAGACCGATGCGACGCTGGCCCTCGTTCCAGCCATGGTCGCCAAAGGTGATGACCGATGAGATCAGCCAGCGCGGCGGCAGTTCGGCCAGCAGCGCCTCGGCCTCTTCCTGCCACAACCGACGAAAGAGGCGCGGCGCATGGCGGGGAAACCGCTTCTTGCGCAGATGCGCGATCAGCAGCGCGTTCAAGGCTGCCAGTTCGGTTGCCCCAGCCAGTTCGGCGCGGATTTCATGCCGTTTGGTGGCGTGGGCCGAGGCAGGGCGGCGCAGAATCTCATCTTCCGGCACCCGTTCGGCCAGAAGGGCCTTGAGATCGACCTCCAAAGGCGGCAGCGCCTCGCCCACCGCAAAGGTGAGGGCGCGGCGGCGGATGTTCCAGGTGTCGATCAGGCTGTCGGGTGCGCCGGGGTAGGTGGGGTCTGTCATCATGCCTCCGCCCGCCGAGTCTGGGCTTGCGTCGGCAGAATGGCAAGCCCCGGTTGACGGGGGCTTAAGCCATCATTTCCTTGGTCGCGGTCAGCCTTGCGGCGGGGTAATCGCGCACCACGCGGTCGATGTCCCATTGCAGGCGGGTCAGGAACACCAGGTCGCCGTCGGTATCGGTGGCGATGTGCTGCTTGTTGATATTGACCAGCTTTTCGACCTCGGCCTTGTCGCCGGAAATCCAGCGGGCCGAGGTGAAGTTCGACCCCTCGAACCGCACCGGCAGGCTGTATTCCTGCTCGATCCGGCTGGCCAGCACCTCGAATTGCAAGGCCCCGACGACGCCGACGATATAGCCCGAGCCGATCATCGGCTTGAACACCTTGGCGGCGCCTTCCTCGGCAAATTGGGTCAGTGCCTTTTCCAGATGCTTGGCCTTCATCGGGTCGGTGGCGCGGATGGTCTGCAAAAGCTCTGGCGCGAATGAGGGGATGCCGGTGAAGCGCAGGGTCTCGCCCTCGGTCAGCGCGTCGCCGATGCGCAACTGGCCATGGTTGGGGATGCCGATGATGTCGCCAGCCCAGGCCTCTTCGGCCAGCGCGCGGTCGGCGGCGAGAAAGAGCACCGGGTTGGAGATCGTCATCGGCTTTTTCGTGCGGACGTGGAACAGCTTCATGCCGCGTTCGAAATGGCCCGAGGCGAGGCGGACGAAGGCCACCCGGTCGCGGTGCTTGGGGTCCATGTTGGCCTGAACCTTGAAGACAAAGCCGGTGACCGGAGCCTCATCGGCGTCGATCTGGCGTTCAGCCGCCTTTTGCGGCTGCGGTTCGGGGCCGTATTCGCCGATGCCGTCCATCAGTTCCTTGACGCCGAACGAGTTGATGGCAGAGCCGAACCAGATTGGCGTCATGGCGCCGTGCAGAAATTGTGCGCGGTCAAAGGCGGGCAGCAAAGCGCGAACCATTTCAATGTCTTCGCGCAGCTTCTTCAGAAGGTCGGCGGGGACGTGATCGGCCAGTTTCGGGTCATCCAGCCCGCTGATCTGAACCGATTCCGCAAGCCGGTTGCGGTCGGCGCGGTCCATGATCTCCAACCGGTCGTGCAACAGGTCATAGGCGCCGATGAAGTCACGGCCCTGGCCGATGGGCCAGCTTGCCGGAGTCACGTCGATCGCCAGGTTTTCCTGAATTTCGTCAATGATCGCAAAGGTATCGCGGCTTTCGCGGTCCATCTTGTTGCAGAATGTCAGGATCGGCAGATCGCGCAACCGGCAAACCTCGAACAGCTTGCGGGTCTGCGATTCAACCCCCTTGGCGCCGTCGATCACCATGATCGCGGCATCCACCGCCGTCAGCGTGCGGTAGGTGTCTTCGGAGAAATCCGAGTGGCCGGGCGTATCAACAAGGTTGAACCGGAACTGCCGGAAATCAAACGACATTGCCGAGGCCGAGACCGAAATGCCGCGATCCGCCTCGATCTTCATGAAGTCCGACCGGGTGCGCCGCGCATCGCCCTTGGCGCGGACCTGCCCGGCCATCTGGATGGCGCCACCGAACAGCAGGAATTTCTCGGTCAGCGTGGTCTTGCCGGCGTCGGGATGCGAGATGATCGCAAAGGTCCGGCGGCGGGCGATTTCGGGCGGAAGGGGGGCGGCGTTCATCAGCATGGGCCGGGGTTCTAGCGGGAAAAAGCCCGCACGTCCACGGGGGCGGCGACGGGGAGAACGACGCAACGGGTGGTGGCGGGGCGTTCAGCCGCGCAAGCCGGTTTCCTGCAGCAATCCCATACGCTTGGCCTCGTAGTAATAGCCATTGGCATACCACTTCACGGCCTTGTCTTCGCTGCCGTGCGACACCAGCCAGGCGCCACGCAGGTATTTGCCGGCGTATTTCAGGTTGGTTTCGGCATCCAGCAGCCCCTCGGGCGCGCCCTGATAGCCCATCGTGCGCGCGGTCTGCGGCAGAATCTGCATCAGCCCGTAATAGGGGCCGTTGCGGGCGGCGGGGTTATAGCCGCTTTCGCGCTGGATCACCCGGTGCAGCAGGCTTGCCGGGATGCCATGGATGGCAGCGTATTTCACGATCAGCGCCCGCATTTCCGGCGTTTCTCCGGGGTGCAGGTCGCCTCTGGAGGCGGCAGGCCCGGCGCTGTGCCGTGGCGCGGCGCAGGCAGCCAGCAGGGCGGGAAGAAGCAGGGCAGAGCGGCGCGTCAGGCGCATCGGCGGGTCTCACTCGGCAAGGCAATGGCTTGGCTGGAATAGGGCCTGCGGCCCGTCGCGGCAAGGGGTGGCACGACGCAAGGGCTGCCGCTGGCAGGGATCGGCCGGGGGGGCCAGCCAAAATCGGGCTGGATTTCACCACGGCCAACGGGTGAAACTGCGACTCAGCAGGCTTGGCGCAGGGGCGGGGTGCCCCTTGGGCTGAAGTTGCAATCTTGGAGAGGGCGCATGAAACTGACCGATACCCGCGAGATCAAGGCCGCGCCGGAAACGGTGTGGGAGGCGATCCTGAACCCGGACGTGCTGAAGGAATGCATTCCAGGCTGCCAGAGCCTGACCGGTTCGGTGGCCGAGGGCTATGAGGCGGTGGTCAAGCAAAAGATCGGCCCGGTCAGCGCCACCTTCACCGGCCTCGTCAAGCTGTCCGACATCGTTCAGGGCCAGTCCTTGCGCATCTCGGGCGAGGGCAAGGGCGGGGTGGCAGGCTTTGCCAAGGGCGGGGCTGCAGTGGTACTGGAGCCGATGGATGGCGGCACCCGGCTGACCTATGACGCCGAGGCCAGTGTCGGCGGCAAGATCGCGCAATTGGGCAGCCGCCTCATCGACAGTTTCGCCAAGAAGCTGGCCGATGAATTCTTTACCCGGTTCCAGGACGCAGTCGAGCCGCCCGACGAAGAAGATGCCGCTGCCGAGGGCAACGAAACGATTGCCGATTCGGCCGAAAAGAAGAAGGGTTGGTTCAAGCGTCTGGTTGGCGGCTGAACCCCGACAGGCAAGAGACCGACAGAATCCAAGGGAGGATGAAGATGACGAAAGTCACGATGACGGTGAACGGCAAGCCCGTCTCGGCCGAGACCGAGGGGCGCACCCTGCTGTCGGCCTATCTGCGCGAGGGGCTGGGTCTGACCGGCACCCATATCGGTTGCGACACCAGCCAATGCGGCGCCTGCGTGGTGCATCTGGATGGCAAGGCGGTGAAATCCTGCACCATCTTTGCGCAGGACGTGGCGGGCGCCGAGGTGCGCACCATCGAAGGCATGGCCAATGCCGATGGCAGCCTTGGCGTGATCCAGCAGGCGTTTCAGGACCACCACGGGCTGCAATGCGGTTTTTGCACCCCCGGCATGGTGATGGCGGCGGCCGAACTTCTGGCTGAAACCCCCAAGCCGACCGAGGCGCAGGTCCGTCACGGGCTGGACGGCAACATCTGCCGCTGCACCGGCTATCACAACATCGTCAAGGCGGTTCTGGCCGCGTCCGGGCAGGACGTGTCGGCCGTGGCTGCGGAATAGGGGGAAAAGATGCCGAAGGATCATGGGATAGGCGCGCCCGCGAAGCGCCGCGAAGACATCCGCTTTCTGACCGGTCGGGGCGTCTATACCGACGA
>JBATAV010000052.1:0-5825 GCA_049662025.1 Paracoccaceae bacterium
GGCCTGCACGGCCCCGCCGCCAACGGCACCTGGACGCCAAGCCCCACCCAAACCGGCACCCTGCGCGCCGTCCTGTCGGGCCAGATCAACGGCGCAACTCTGGTCAAGGAACTCAGCGTCACCGACCATCACCCCTTCCTCTACCAGCGCCACATCTTCATCGGTGGCAGCGGTCAGATCCCCGTCTGCACCCATGCCATGATCGCCGTGCCCAAAGGCGCGAAGCTCTCCTTTTCCCGCAAACGCTGGTTCGAAACCCTGGCCCAACCGCTGGAGTCGGACCCCACAAAAGGCCGCTCCGGCCTCGCCTATCCTCGCCGTCAGGAAGACCCCACCGATTTCCCCGGCGCCGATGGCGCGTCCGTCAACCTGCTGAAATACCCATGGGCCGACGCGCAGGATGACTTTGTCACCGCGGTCGATGACCCTTCGGTAACCCTCGGCTGGGCGGCCTTTGTCCGCGCCAGCGAAGGCGATATGATCCTGTCGTTGAAAAACGCGCGGGCGCTGCCGATGACGATGCTCTGGCATTCCAACGGTGGCCGCGACTATGCGCCTTGGAACGGTCATCACTTGGGCTGTCTGGGGGTCGAGGAAGGCGCGGCCCTCCCCGTCCTCGGCCTTTCGGCATCCGAGACGCCAGACCCCCTCACCGCCGCCGGACAGCCCGGTCATCTGACACTGGACCCGACAGGCACCGTTGAAATGCGCACCGCCCTTGGCGGGGTCCACTGGCCCAGCGGTCAATCCATTGCGGGCGTGATGCTGGAGGGCGATACCCTGACCATCACCGGAGATTGGGGGGCGGAACGTCAAGTGCCCTTCCGTGGCGACTGGCTGCGCCTGCCCAATCCTTAACAGTTCCCTAATTCGATGGAGCTAACCCATTGATCTATATGATGCGACCCCAACGTCCCGAGTCGGGACGCTCAATCCTACCGCTCATACCCCGGCTTCTGCGCCCAGGCCCAGGCATCCCCGATCATCTGGCGCAAACTGGAATGCTGCGGCTGCCACCCCAACTCCTCCACCGCCCGCTTTGATCCCGACACCAAGGACGCCGCGTCCCCCGCCCGCCGCGCGCCCTGCACGATCGGCACCTCGCGGTTGGTCACCGCCCGGCTCGCCTCAATCACCTCGCGCACCGTGAACCCGGTGCCCGATCCCAGACAGAACACCCGGTCGCCGCGCCCGTCCAACAGCCAGCGCAGGCCCAGCACATGCGCCGCCGCAAGGTCGGTCACATGCACATAGTCGCGCACGCAGGTGCCGTCGCGGGTGGGATAGTCGCTGCCAAACACCGTCAGCGCCGGCCGCCGCCCGGCCACCGCATCCAGCATCAGCGGTATGAGATGCGTCTCGGGGCGGTGCTGTTCGCCCAACTCGCCCTCGGGGTCGGCCCCGGCCACGTTGAAATAGCGAAAGATCACCCGTTGCAGCCCGTGCGAGGCGCCGAAATCGCGCAGCATGTCCTCGATGGCGCGCTTTGAGCCGCCATAGGCGTTGATCGGGTGCTGTTTGGTGTCTTCGTCCAACAGCATCCCGTCCTGATCGCCATAGGTCGCGCAGGTCGAGGAGAAGACGAAATTGCCGATCCCGGCGGCCACCGTCGCCTCGATCAGGTTCAGCGCCCCGCCGACGTTCACCCGCCAGTAAAGGCCGGGGTCCTGCATCGACACCCCCACCAGCGACAGCGCCGCGAAATGCATCACCGCCACCGGGCGATGTTCGGCCAAAGCGGCGTCGATCGCGGCGCGGTCCATCAGGTCGCCCTGCACAAGCGGCCCGTATTTCACCGCTTCGGCCCAGCCGGTCGAGAGATTGTCGAAGGCCACCGGCGTGAAACCCGCCCGCGCCAGCGCCTTGCAGGCATGCGCGCCGATATAGCCTGCCCCGCCCGTCACCAGAACCCGTTGGTCCGTCATCCAGCCCTCTCCGTTCCCGTTGGGCCGAGGCGTAGCGTAAGTCACCGTCAATGTCGAACGGTCGCAGCCGGAGTGGCGCCGGTTGTTTCGGGTCAGGAAACCCATATTGCCGGGAATCCGGACTTTGTCTTCGCGCCGAATTGCATTAAGATTTTAGAGAATTCAGCGTTGCCCCGCATGGGGTTGTCAGGAGATGGCTTTGGTTCAGGCTGCCAGCACCCTGTCCCGCCTGCCCGCAGCCCTTGTGGCGGCGACGATGCTGGCTGCGCCGATGGGAACACAAGCGGTTGGAGAAAGCCTGATGTCGCCGGAAATCGCCGTTTCCTGCAAGCCGCGCGCCGGTGTCAGCGCCGATCAGGCCGCGTTGATCTGCGACGAGATGCTTGCGGCGCTGCGCAGCACCTACCCGGACCGCCAGTTCAGCGACGGCGGCAACGCCGCACCGCAGATGAATCTGCGGGTGACGCGCGCCAATGACAAGGGTGTCGGGCTGGATCTGGTCTGGGTTTCGGCCTCGGGGCAGGAAACGCCCGGCAAACCGCTTGACCTGACCGCTTATGACCGTGCCGTCAACGCCACCATGCGGGCCGGATTCTACCGCAACTTTCTCGGCCTGAACCCGCTGCCTTTCTGACCTCAACCCTGCCTTTCGCGAAAAGGATTTTCCGATGTGCTTCCTCTGCTCGCTTGCCAACCCATCCGATTCGCTTGCCGGCCTTGACCAACATGCCTCGACCGGCAGTGCGGGCTCCGGCTCGGGCGGGGGAAACATGGCGGCGCTGTGGTTCGGCGCGGGTGCGGGGCATGAAGTGGGCGATGCCGCCGAAACCACTGCCACCACGGCAACGATGACAGTTGGCCAGTCGTTCTATGGCAACATCCTGAATGCGACCGACGAAGACTGGGTCCGCATCACCCTGGTGGCGGGAACGACCTATGATTTCCGACTTCTCGGCATGGGCCCGAATTTTCTGAACGACCCGCTGATGCGGCTGCACGACGCCAGCGGTGCGGTGCTGGCCGTCGATGACGACGGCTTCACCTCTTTCAGCAGCACGCATGAGGCGGATTCGGCACTGACCTTCACCGCCACCACCACGGGCACTTATTACCTCGAAGCCGACGCCTATTCATCCAATATCGGCGACTATCTGCTGTCGGCGACGGTCCACAACAACTCCGGCATGGTGCTGACCGTCGACGAGATCGCCTGGCAGCTGACCAACAACGGCGAGGCCTATTTCGGCAGCACCGAAGCCTCGGCCTTCAACGTGGGCGTCGACAACACGCTGACCTTCAACGTGCAGGGGCTGACCGTCGCCGCGCAGTATCTGGCGCGGCAGGCGGTGCTGGCCTGGACCAATGTGACCGGCATCATCTTTCAGGAAACCAATGGCGCGGCCGAAATCACCTTCGACGACACCGCCAGCGGCGCCTATGCCAATACCAACATCACCTCGGGGGTGATCATCACCTCGACCGTCAACATCGGCCAGGACTGGCTGACCAGTTTCGGCACCACCCTGGAGAGTTATTCCTTCGAGACACTGATCCACGAGATCGGCCACGCGCTGGGGCTGGGCCATGGCGGCAACTACAACGGCAGCGCCAGCTATGGCGTCGACAACTTCTATCTGAACGACTCGGTGGCCTGGTCGATCATGTCCTACATGAACGCCTACAACGACGAATTCGACAGCGGCAACCCCGGCGACGTGAACACTTTCATGGATGCCTCGTTCCGCTACATGTATACGCCCGCCATCGCCGACATGATCGCGATCCAGTATCTGTACGGCACCCGCGGATCGCAATTCAGCGGCAACACGACCTATGGCTTTGGCAGTAACACCGGCAACACCGCGATGGACAATGCGGTGAATTCCGGCGCGCTGATGGCGATGACGATCTGGGATACCGGCGGCACCGACACGCTGAACTTCTCCGGCACCGCTGTGGCACAGGACATCAGCCTGGTGGCGGAATCGCTGTCCTCGGTGCTGGGCGGGCGCCACAACCTGGGCATCGGCCGCGGCGTGGTGATTGAAAATGCCATCGGCGGATCGGGGGCCGACAGCATCACCGGCAACAACGTCGGCAACGTGCTGGAGGGCCGGGGCGGCAACGACTCGCTTTATGGCGGCGCGGGCAATGACACGCTGCTTGGCGGAACCGGGGCCGACCGGCTGGACGGCGGCACCAACTATGACTTTGCCTCGTACCAGATCGCCGCCACCGGCGTTCTGGCTGATCTGCAGGCTCCGGTCGCCAATACCGGCGAAGCGGCAAGCGATGTCTATGTCAGCATCGAAGGGCTGACCGGATCGGCCTTCAACGACACCCTGGGCGGCGATACAGGGGGCAACTATCTGCAGGGCCTGAATGGCGACGATGTGCTGAACGGCCGCAACGGCAACGATTCGCTTTATGGCGGCGAGGGCAATGACACGCTGGTGGGCGGCCTTGGTGCCGACCTGCTGAGCGGCGGAAACGGCACCGACGTGGCCACCTATCAGACCGCGACTTCCGCCGTGCGTGCCGATCTTCAGGCCCCCGGCAACAACACCGGCGAGGCGGCGGGCGACACTTATTTCTCGATCGAGATGCTGTTCGGGTCGAACTATTCCGACATTCTGGCCGGTACGGCGGGCAATGACCTGATCCAGGGCCAGAACGGCAATGACAACATCTCGGGCCGGGTCGGGGCGGATTCGCTTTATGGCGGCAACGGCGATGACACGCTGACCGGCGGCGATGGTGGCGATTTGCTGCATGGCGGCGCGGGGACCGACACGGTGGTCTATTCGCTGGCGACGACGGCGATCCGGGTCGACCTGATTGCCTTCAACGGCAACACCGGCGAGGCGGCGGGCGACGCCTATGTCTCGATCGAGAACCTGATCGCCACGGGCTTCAACGACGTGCTGGCCGGAACCCACAGCGCCAACGTGATTCAGGGTCTTGATGGCAGCGACAACATTGCCGGACGGTTGGGCGACGACACGATCTTTGGCGGCAACGGCAATGATTTCATCAATGGCAATGCCGGCAATGACCTGCTGATCGGCGACGCGGGCCTTGATCAGTTCATGTTCACCGACGCGCTGGGGGCGGGCAACGTCGACCATATCTTCGACTTTACCGCCGTCGACGACACCATCCGGCTGGATGATGCGGTATTTTCCCACATCGCGACGGGGTTTCTTGCCGCCAGCGGCTTTGCCGTCGGGGCGGCGGCCACGCTGGCTTCGCAACGGATCATCTACAACTCGGGAACCGGCCAGATCTTCTATGACGCCGACGGCGTGGGTGGTGCCGCACAGGTGCTGTTTGCCACCGTCAACCCCGGCACCGCGCTGACCAACGCCGATTTCCTGATATTCTGACGGCCAGGCCGGGCAGGCAATGCCCGGCCCATCGGAGCAGCCGCGTTGACCCAGATCTCGATTCTGATGGCCGTGCGCGACGGTGCGGCCTTCCTGCCTGCGCAACTGGACAGCCTGGCCCGGCAAGACCATCGCAACTGGCGGCTTTGGGCATCCGACGACGGCTCGACCGACGACAGCGCGGCGATCCTGCGCGGATTTGCCGCCCGGCTCGGTGCGGCACGGGTGACGATTCTTGCAGGCCCCGAACAAGGCGCTGCGGCAAATTTTCGCAGCCTGATCCGGCGGGCCGAGACCGGGGCCGACCATGTCGCCTTCTGCGATCAGGACGATGTCTGGGACGAAGACCGGTTGTCGCGCGGCCTTGCGCTGATGCTGGCCAAGGCCCCCGCGGACCGCCCCGCCCTGGCCGGATCGCGGTTGCGGATCTGCGACGTGCGACTGGCCCCCATTGGCCTGTCGCCCCTGCCCCACCGCCCGTTGGGTTTTGCCAATGCGCTGGTGCAGAATATTC
>JBATAV010000053.1:0-8982 GCA_049662025.1 Paracoccaceae bacterium
GCATAACCCGTCGCAACCAGCGCGACGGTAACGGCCACAAGCAGGGCCAGACGCCGAAGGGAAGACAGCGAAATACGCATCAGACCGATATGCTATCCGGTTTCCCGGAATCGCTCAACCGTTCGGAATGCCCCTGCGCCCTGTGCCGTCTGTGGCACGGTGACGCTGCGAAGCAGGCAGACGCGGCCAACCGAACAGGGGACCATGGCCCCGCGCGACGCCACGAATCCCAGGCATCCGGGTCAGGTATTCGCCTGTGCTACAGCTCATTTGGTCCCGACTTCGACCCGGCGCTGCAAAATGGTCTTGCCCAGAACCACCACCACGACAATGCCGATCAGGATGACCGAGATCGCGGCAATCGCCGGATCGATATTGTCGCGCAATCCCATCCACATCAGCCGTGGCAAGGTGACGGCTTTGATCGAGGTGATGAACAGGGTCACGCCGATTTCCTCCCATGACAGCACGAAGGTCAAGAGAAGGGCCGATACCACGCCGAAGCGGATGTTGGGCAGGATGATGCTGCGGATGCGCCGCACCAGCCCCGCCCCCATGCCGCGCGCGGCAAGATCAATCCTGCGGTCTACCTGCGCCAGGGCCACCGTGATCAACACAACCGCATAGGGCGCGATCATCACGGCATGGGCCAACGCGACACCGGCCCAGGTATCGAAGGCGATGAAGGAGTTGAATTTGCTCAGAGTGATCAGAAAGAAATACAAGGTCAGGGCCGAAACCACCGGCGGTGCGACCATGGGAAGAAGGGCTATGCCCATCCACAGACCGGCATAGCGCGGCTGGGCGATCCAGATGCCAAGGCTGAACAGCAGCGCAAGTCCGGTGGCAAGGATCGAGGCGATCACGCCAATTCCGATCGAAAGGACAATGCCTTTGATCCACGCCGGATTCTCCAGAAGGGCGTGATAATGCCGCAACGACCAGTCGCCATCCGGCAGCGAAAGATATCGGTTGGGCGTAAACGAAACCGGGATCACCGCGATCAGGGGCATCAACAGGAACACGGCGATCAGCGCGGCGATGCAGGCTGCAAGCAGTCCGGGACGGGTAATCATCTTGGCCCCGCTGGGCGGGCCTGCCGCATCAACAGGGCCAACAGCCCGCCAACCCCCACCATCAATATCACGCTGATCGCCGCCCCCAAGCCCCAATTCGGGCTTTGAAAGATGCGCAGATAAATCAGTTCGGCCGCCATGACGCTGCGCCCGCCGCCGAGGATCGCCGGGGTGACAAAGAACCCCAGCGCGAACACAAAGACCACCAGGCTTGCGCCCAGAATTCCCGCAGATGTCATCGGCATGAAGACCTGACAGAAAACCCGCGTCCGGCTTGCTCCCATGCCACGCGCCGCCAGAAGGACGCGCTCATCCACCGTGCGCATGGCCGAAGCCAGCGGAAAGGCGGCAAACGGAATCAGGAAATGCGCCATGCCCACCACGACGCCAAACTCATTGCGCACCATCGTCAAGGGTTCAGACAGAATGCCCAGCGACTGCATCCATGTGTTGAGGATACCCTTGGTGGACAACAGCGCCAGCCAGCCGAAGGCCCGCGTCAGCACCGAAATCCAGAACGGGATCAGGATGCACAACTCTACCGCCAGCCGCTGTGCCGGGCTTCCGCGCACCCACAGAAGCGTGATCATGTAGGCCGCTGCAACCGCGACCACCGTCACCACCAGGCAAATCCGGAAGGTGCGCAGGAACACTGAAATCACCAAGGGGTCGCTAAGCGCGGCCCGGTACTGTCCAAGGCCGGGCTCCGGCAGCGTGACGCTCCACTGAACGATTCCCAGAAAGGGCACCACATAGGTCAGCACCATGAACCCCAGCAAGGGCACAAGCAGCAGCGCGGGTCTGGAAATTCTGGGCATGGCGGTCTTTCAGGACGGTTCACCCCCCAGCCAATGGCCGGGGGGCAGAAGGTCAATCATGCCGAGACGATCGCAAGATAGGCGTCCAGCGCAGGGCCGTAATTTGTCTCATACCACTCCATGTTCAGCGGCACTTGCAACGCGAAGTTTGCCGGGTCGACCGGGTTGAACCGCGCGTCCTCGGCAGGCAGCAGCGCGTCGGTGGCAGGGTTCGCCGGACCTTGCCCCAGAAGATTGAACATCACCACCTGGCCAGAGGGGTCCTGTGCCGAGGCGATGAACTTCATCGCCGCTTCGGCACCTCCGGGATTGCCCTTGATCACCGCCATCGAGCCGGGTGCGATCAGGCCCTGATCCCAGATGAACTTGATGTCGCCACCCGAATCCGCCTCCAGAAGCTTGGCGCGGGTCGACCAGATCAACGCCATCGAGGCATCGCCGTTCATCAGCAAGGATTGGCTTTCGGCCCCGCCGCCCCAGAAGGCCACGACATTGCCCTTGAACGCCGCAAGTTTCTTGTGCGCCCGCTCGATGTCGAGGGGGTAGAGGTCTGCCGGTGCCACGCCGTCGCCCAGCAGCAGCGCCTCCCACATGCCTGCGCCCCATTTGTACATGCCGCGCATGCCGGGGAATTTCTCGACGTCAAAGAAATCCGCCATGCTTTTCGGCGGGTTGTCCCCGAACTTCTTGGCGTCATAGGCGATGATGTAGCTGTAGAAGTAGCTCGATGCGGCATATTCCCAGCCAAAGCCCTCGCGGGTCTTGGCCTTGTCCACGACGGCGTAGTCGATCGGTTCCATCATGCCCTTCTTGCCCAGCGTCTGGGCGGAGAACGGGTCGGCGTCAACGATATCCCAGGTGGGCTTGCCGCTTTCGAACTGGGCCTGGATCGCGCCTTCGCTTGGCCCGGAGCCGTCCTGCAGGACCTTGATCCCGGTTTCGGCCTGGAACGGCACACCATAGGCGGTGTCATAGGCGGTGATCGCATCGCCGCCCCAGTTGACGAAGACCAATTCACCGGACGCGGCCAGAACCGGCGTTCCGCGCAGGCCGACGGCGGCCGTGCCCATCAGCATGACGGCCAGTTGGGTGAAACGGCGGCGCGAGATATCGCCCGCGCGGGCCTTGGCGGCAAGGATTTCGATCTGGTCCGCTTCGAAGTGGCTATTCATGGTCAGTCTCCCTTGTTGAAGTTCATAGAAAGATTGTCTCGTCATGCTCTTGGTTGGCATGTCAAAGAAAGATCCCCCGGTCGCTTGGCCATTCCACCCAGACCGGGGTGCCGAGGTTCAGATCCTGGGGCAGCGCGGCCGTCGCC
Source organism: Paracoccaceae bacterium (assembly GCA_049662025.1). Taxonomy (GTDB): domain Bacteria; phylum Pseudomonadota; class Alphaproteobacteria; order Rhodobacterales; family Rhodobacteraceae; genus Pseudogemmobacter. Next base: position 3,213 of record JBATAV010000053.1, read on the forward strand.
ATGGTAAGCAACAGCGGCACATTGCCTGGCGTCGAAAGAGAAAGTCGTGTCTCGGCACCCAGATAGGTCAAATCGCGCAACGTGGCCTTGATCGCATTGCCGCTGGTGGGCTGGTTCATGCACAGCGTCATGTATTCGGGGCGCACGGCCAGCGAATGGCCAGGCACCCTCTTTTGGCCTAGAACATGCAGGTTTTGCCCTTCAAACGAAGCTAGCGTCCCGCCGGGAGAACCGGACACGTCAGACAGCGGCAAAATATTGATATCGCCAAGAAACTCGGCAACAAAGCGGTTGGCAGGGCTTTCGTAGGTTTCCTTCGGGGCTGCGATCTGCTGCAAAGTGCCGCGTTCGAAAATAGCCACCCGGTTCGACAGCGCCAGGGCTTCGGATTGGTCATGCGTCACGAAGACAAATGTGGTTCCCAACTCGCGATGCAGGCGGCGCACCTCGTCCTGCATCTGGCCCCGAAGGTTCTTGTCCAATGCCGAAAACGGCTCGTCCAGCAGCAGCACGGGGGGATCATAGGCCAGTGCCCGCGCCAGAGCGACACGCTGTTGTTGCCCCCCCGACAGGCCCGAGGGCCGTTTGTGGCCGTGCCCGCCCAGACCCACCATCTCGACCATCTCCGCCACACGGCGCCTGATGTCATTGGCCGGGCGGCGCTGCACCTTCAGCGGGAAGGCGATGTTCTGTTCGACCGTCATGTGCGGGAAAAGCGCATAGCCCTGAAACACCATTCCAAAGGCGCGCGATTCGGCCGGAGATAGCGTCATGTCGGCGCCATCCAATGTCAGGCGCCCGACAGTGGCCGCTTCAAACCCAGCCAGGATCATCAGGAATGTCGTCTTGCCGGAACCCGACGGGCCAAGAAGTGTCAGAAATTCGCCGCGCCCGATCGTCAGGCTGACATCGGTCAAGGCCGCAAAGGAACCAAAGGACTTGCCTATTCCCACCGCCCCTATCTCGGCCGCTCTGACCTTGCTCACCCTGACCCTCCCCTTTCGTCAAATCCTACGGGCGGGTATCGGCCTTGCGCAACCGATAGTTTTTAGTTGCAACGACAAAGAAGATTTTCCATTCGCGCCCTTGCGCTAAACCTCGGTCAGCGAAAAGCTCTGCGCGCATTCTGCCCGAAGCCAGTTCCGAAACGCCACGACGATCGGGTTTTCGGCCATCGCCAGCGGCACCGCCAGGTAATAGGCCCGGGGCGAGCGCACGGTCTGCTCGAACGGGCGTACCAGTCGCCCGCTGCTCATCGCCGTTTCGGACAACACGATGTCGCCCATCGAGATGCCCTGGCCCGCCAGGGCCGCCGCATAGACCAGATGCATGTCGGAAAACACCACGCCGGTCGCGGCAAGCGCCGGATCAAGCCCGACCTCGGCAAACCATGCCGCCCAATCCTGATGGTCGGCCAGATGCAAGAGCCCCAGCCGCACCACGTCGATCGGGTCGGGCATCCCCCCCAGACGATTGACCATCGTCGGGCTGCAGACCGGCGTGCTTACCACATCGAGGATGTGTTCGACCTGCATTTCCGAGTAGTCGCCGTCGCCATAGGTAATGAAAACATCGACGTTGGGGTTGTTGACCTCGCCCAGTCGTCGCGGCGTGACGATCGACAGCGCGACATCCGGGTGGGCTTGGGTAAAGCGACCGATCTTGTTGCAAAGCCAGCTTGCCGCGAACCCCGGCGCACTGCTGACCATCAGGGTGCCCGCAACGCCGCGCCCTGTGTTGCGCGCGGCTGACCCGGCAATGGTTCGCAACGCCTGGCGGATGTCGTCGGCGTAGGCGCGGCCCTGGGGAGTCAGCTCGACGCGCGTTCCAACCCGGTTGAGCATCGGAAACTCCAGATCCCGCTCAAGCATCCGCAACTGGTGGCTGATGGCCGAGCGTGTCAGGTTCAGCTCTTCGGCGGCCTGCCAGACCGAGCCATGGCGAGCAAAGCTTTCCAGCGCCCGCAGCGCCTGCGTTGACGGAACCCGCATGATGACCCTGCCCCTGCTGATGGCAGCATAGAGCAGCGATGATTTGGCCTGCAAGCTGCTTGGTGAAATAGATTTGTCGATTGGTGCAAAAGGTTTCACTTCCGGCAATTTGTGCCCGGCGTGTAGTCTTTCCGAAAAGGAATGATCCATGCCCGTTACCTCAGCCCAGACATTTGCGATCGCCGACATTGCGGCCCGTACCCGCGATCTGTCGGACTGGACTGCGACGATTTTCGATTTCGGCGAGACGGCGTGGCGCGAATACCGTTCGGCGGCGTGGTATGTCGACCGGCTGCGGGCCGAGGGGTTCACCGTCGAAGAAGGCTCCGCCGGGATGCCGACCGCCTTTTGTGCCGATTGGTCGAACGGAGCTGGACCGGTGATCGGGCTTTACGCCGAATATGACGCGGTGCCGGGCAATTGCCAGGCGGCGTCAACCCGGCGCGAACCGCGCACAGGGCTGGGCTACCAGGCCGGCGGCCATACCGATCCGCACTCCGGCCTGGGTATGGCGGGTCTTGGGGCGCTGCTCGCGATCAAGTCTGCGATGCAGAAGTTCAACATCCCCGGAGGCCTGCGTTTTACCGGTGAGCCGGCCGAGAAGGTGCGCGGATCGAAACCGATCCACGCGGCGGCAGGCTATTATGACGGGCTGGCGGCGATCCTGTCGTTCCATCCGTTCTACATGCTGCCGATGTGCAATACCGTGCGCTGGGAGACCCATTGCGGGGCCGCCTATGCGATGGTCTACCGCTTCATCTGCGATGCCCCCGAAGGCTGGGGCGCCCATGATGGCGCGCCGATCCCGCAATCGCATTCGGCCGTGCGCGCTCCGGGGGCCAATGACGCGCTGATGCTGATGTATCAGGCGTCAAAATCCTTGCGCGATTCGATGCTGCCGCATCAAGGCGGCTGGTCGATCTCTGAAGCGATCCTGTCCGCCGGGCAGGCCACCGCCGACAACCTGCCCGCCGGGCTTGCCGAAGTGCAATACATGATGCGGGTGCCCACCGTTGCGATGGCCGAACAGGTGACCGTGGTGCTGGACCGCAACGCCGCCGCCGCTGCCGCCATGACCGGCTGCCGCTATGAGCGGCACTGGGTCTGCAAATCTCGACACGGGCTGGCCAATCATGCGATTGCGACAACGGTCTGGGAGGCGATGCAAGAGGTCGGCGCCCCGGTCTGGGATGAGGCCGCCAAAGCCGTCGCACGCGAGATTCAGGCCGAGCTTGGCATCGCGCCGATGGCAGAGCCCTTCATCGACGAACTCGGCCGCCTGATCGATCCGCAAGAGGCCGAGGCGATCCTGCGTCGCGATCTGCCGCCATCGCAGCTGAACTCGACCTCGGATGACTATACCGACATGACCTGGCATGCGCCAACCGCGCGTTTCTATGTCGCGCGGCCCGCGCTGAAGGCCCCGGCGGGCAGGACTTATCCTGCCTGGGTGATGAATGCGCTGGGCGGCATCCCGGCTACCATTGACCCGATGGTGCAAACGGCGGCCAGAATCCTGGCCCTGTCGGCCCTGCGCCTGCTGGAAGACCCCGCCGCCCGCGACGCCGCCATGGCCGAGTTCAAGGACCGCACCGGTGGCGGCGTTGGTGGCACAGCCTGGACGGCGCCCCTGTGCGACTACCCAGCCCCCATTCATTTTCGCTGGCCTGAATATGTCACAACCCCGCGCGGGCGCGATTGGTGGATCCCCTCCACCATGCCCGCCGCCTGAAACAGGAGACGCATGCAATGCAGACCTATCGCCATGGCTCGGAACCTTTCAGCCTGCAGCGCCGCAACCCCAAAGGCGGCACCAAGCCGCTGGAAGGCTGGGGCTTTCGCAACGAAACCGACCCCCTGACCGACGTTCTGGTGGGCTCGCCCGCGCATCTGCGGCATCTTTCCACCTCGTCACTGTCGCGCAAACACCTGCGCGAGGCCCCTTGCAATGTGCAGGTCGGACAGGCCCAGCATGCCGAACTGGTTTCGGCCTATGAACATTTCGGGGTCAAGGTGCATATGCATGCAGCTTCGTCCGAACTGCCGATGCAGGTTTACGCCCGCGACAGCTCTGTCATGACACCCTACGGCGCGGTCATCACCGCCATGGCGAACTGGTGGCGGCGCGGCGAGAATTACGCAGCCATCCGCACCTATGAACAGCTGGGGATCCCGATCTACGATATGGTCACCGCAGGTACTTTCGAGGGCGGTGACTTCAACGTGATCGAGGAGGGTTGCGTGCTGATCGGCTGCGGCGGTGCACGCACCCAGGAAGAAGGCGCGCGGCAGGTGCAAAGTTGGTTTCAGGCCGAAGGTTGGGAAACCCGGCTGGCATTCATCGACGAATACTATGTGCATATCGACCTGATGGTGGTGCCGATCGCGCCGAAACTGACCGCCGTCTGCCTTGACTGCACCGAGCCGGGCATCGTCGACTGGCTGAAGGGCAAGGGCCATGAGATCATCGACGTGCCGTTCCGCGACACCATGGCACTGGGATGCAATTTCATGTCGCTGGGGCGTGACCGGGTCATTGCGCCGACGATCTCGAAATCGCTGATCGGGCAGTTGCGCGCACGCGGCTTTGAGGTGGCGGCCATCGACATGTCGGAAATCTCGAAAACCGGCGGCGGCATTCACTGCATGGCACAGGCGCTGAAACGCGAAGCGGCATGAGCCTGTTTGCCGATCTGAACGTAGCGGGACCGGGGCCGGCCCTGTAGGACGCCGAGGTTCCCGACCAGGCAGTTGCCAGACAGATGAAACGCAACGGGCCGGGCCGGTGATTCTGCTGCGCCCGTCCAGCACCGCCGAGGTCATGGAGACGCTGGCGATCTGTCGACACCGACAGGCCGTGCCACCGCAATCCGCAATGACCGGTCTTGCCGCGAAGAGCCGCGAGACGGTGGTGACTATCGAATTCGAGACCACGCGCCGGGCGCGCGTTGTCGGACCTTCCGCGAAATGCGTCACACCTAGCCGAAACCGGCATCGGAGTGAGCGGAAGCATCAGCCATTTGAGGGATTCAAGTGATGCCCAGAGCCGGAAACGGGGCCAGCGACACACGAAGTTTCAAGCCCGAACCTGGACGTGTTTTCAAGCTTTTGCGGGCGTTTTCCGCGCCATCCCTCAACGGGGGGGCAAGCACTTAGAGGGCGATTGTCAAACCGGTTTTCCCCGGGTTCAGGGCAAAGAAGAACCGCCGAGGGAGCGACCACCCACCATGATGGCGCATTCGAAATCATCCTCTCCGCAGGACACCAAAGCGCCAACCCCGGCGCAATCGGGGGGGCCTGCATGTCTGGAGTTCTGCATTTCTGTCAGATCAAGCTGCAGTATCTCCTGGACCTCGTTCCAGACCAATCGCTCGATGCCATCGTTTTCCCGACGAACCCGAAGACGGCCACCAAGTGGCGAAAGCGCGAGACGGTCAATGACGTCAGGACCGGCCCGCAGAGGCGATGATCGTCGCCTTCCGGCGGCAGGCGCTGCTTGCGCTGGACGACTGCCGCTACGCCGCGAAGCCGACGCGCTCTGCGCTGCCCCCCTGCCTGCAGCGACATGGCATCTCTCGTCGACCTGCCGTCGCGCGGGGCAAACCCGGTCGTCAGTGGTTTGCCTTGCAAGCCCTGCGAGGGGACATCGCGGCGCTGCGGAGCACGGAAGGCAAGCTTCAACTCTTCGTTGCCATCAACCGAACAAGCAAGGTCGCGGCGGCATCGCTCGTTGAAAAACCCGACAGGCGAACGGCATCGGCGTTTCCGGAGCATCTGCT
>JBATAV010000054.1:0-1620 GCA_049662025.1 Paracoccaceae bacterium
CAGGGGCCCACTCGCGGTTCCTGGCGGCGCAGGCGGGCGACCGGGTGCCGCTGGAGACCGAACGCGGCTACCATGTGGAATGGGACATGGCCCAGCCGCGCCTGACCCGACCGTCCTGCCCGACGGCGCGGGGGTTCTATCTGTGCCCGATGGAGGGACGGCTGCGGGTGGCGGGCACGGTGGAGCTGGGCGGGCTGACGGCGCCGCCGTCGGCCCACCGGATCGCGAAGCTGGTCGAAGGGGCGCGAAACCTGTTTCCCGACCTGCCCGAGACCCCGGACCGGACCTGGATGGGCTTTCGCCCCAGCCTGCCCGACAGCCTGCCGGTGATCGGGCCGTCGCGCGGTGGGGCAGAGGTGATCCATGCCTTCGGACACGGCCATCTGGGGATCACGATGGCCCCGGTCACGGCGCGGATCGTGGCCGATCTGGTGGCGGGGCGGGCGCCGCATATCGACCTGACCCCGACCTTGCCGACGCGGTTCTGAGCCGCGTGTCCCGACTCGGGACGCCCCGGCGACGCAAGCAATTTCAATGGGTTGGACTGGCCAGTTTAAGGAGTTGTTAACCTCCCCCCCGGTTGGCCAGGCACACCCATCGAAGGGTCAGTGCAGCATCCCCAGCACCATCGGTTCGACCTGATGCCAGCCTTCCCACATCATCTTCAGCGCCACATAGACGATGATGGCCAAACCGACATAGGCGATCCAGTGATAACGGCTCAGCAACCGGGCGATGAAGCTGGCAGCAAGTCCCATCAGCGCGATCGACAACACAAGCCCGATCACCAGCACCGTCGGATGGCCATGCGCCGCCCCCGCCACCGCCAGCACGTTGTCCAGACTCATCGAAATATCGGCAATGACGATCTGCCAGACCGCCTGGGACAGGGTCTTGCGCGGCCCGCCGCCGGCAACCGTGCCGTCGAGGTTCAGGTCCTGGCCGGTCAGCGCCTCTTCGGCGCGTACCGCTTCGGCATGGTCCGCGCGCAGCTCTCGCCACATCTTCCAGCAGACCCACAGAAGCAGAATACCCCCGGCCAACAGCAAGCCCACGATTTGCAAGAGTTGCGTCGTCACCAGTGCAAAGCCGATGCGCAGCACCGTGGCCGCCGCGATCCCCACCAGAATGGCCTTGGCCCGCATCTCCTTCGGCAGACCCGCCGCCGCCAGACCGATCACGATGGCATTGTCACCCGCCAGCACAAGGTCGATGCCGATGACCTGCATCAGGGCGATGAAGCCCTGGTAGGTGAAGATTTCCATGACTGTCCCGGCTGGCCTGTTGTGGTTGGAGATTACCTAAGCCTTGCGCGGCCGGCTTGCAACCCGGCCCACCGGCGATCCGCGGGGCGTGACCCTGGCAAAGGCCGGGGGCCAGCCCCCAAGGGCGAATGCAGGCATTCGCCCTTACCCCCGGGATATTTTTGCCAAGATGAACCGGGAGAGTGTGGAGGGATGGCGCGGTTGCGGCGGATCAGCGAGAGGGGGGCGGATCAGCGCGGCGGAGCGGCGGGGAGCGGTCAGGCCAGATCGGGGCCAGATCGGCGCCTTGCGCGGGCCACCTTTGGCCAGCGCGGCAAGATTGGCCATCAGCGGCTGGGCAAGGACGGCCTCGGGA
>JBATAV010000055.1:0-1654 GCA_049662025.1 Paracoccaceae bacterium
ATCGGAAATGTGAGGAAGGTTGTATGGGTTACGGCATACGCGTTGTGCTGGTGATGAACAGAAAGGGAGGGCTAGGCAAGAGTACACTCTGCCGCGCCCTGGTCCGCTTTGTCACCCTGATCAACCCTGGCGATACCGGGGCCGATGCCTACGCAAGGCTGCAGCGCTTCATGGCCGAGGCACTGAAGCTGCTGCCAAGATTCGTGTCGGAATAGGGTGGCCTCTGGATTGGTTCGCTTTCAGGAACAATATCTTTCCCGGATCAGAGCCGGCTGGATTCTCCTTGCGAATTCGACTCCTACATGCGTTTATTATGCCCTGAATTCGCCGCAACCATTTCGGAGATCTGCTATGAAACACATTGCCTCTGCCGCGTTCGTCAGCGCGCTGTTGTTCGCTCAGTCCGCCTCAGCCGTAGTTGTCCTCACCACCGACTCTTCTGGATACACCGGCCCGCAGCTTGACCTGAGCGGCTATACTGGCACCGGCTACAACTTTACCTTCGGACCCGAGCTTCTGCCGGGCGGCATCACCTTCACCGCAGCGCCCGGGGGCGGGGGCAACTCCGGCCAGGGATCGGTGGTTGGACAGGGCAGCTACGGCCTGGGTGACAATGGATCCTTCGGGGGCGACGCCGTCTATATCGGTGTCGACTCTGCAACCGGCTATGCCGAACTCACTTTCTCGACGCTGATCTCGTCTTTCGGTGGGTTCTGGAACTATTTTATCAATGGGCAGGGCGTCCTTGGAGACGATCCGACGATCTGGGCTTTCGACGACTTCGGCGGCGTTCTGGGAGAATTCAATCTGTTGGACCTCGCGGCGATATCGACCCCCGGCGGCTTCAACGATTTCGCTTTCCGCGGCATCCTCTCGGATTCGGCCGATATCCGGACGATCCGCTTTGGCGGCAGCTATATCCTGCTGGCGGGGACTGCAGATGGCTCGGTCCCGACATCGCCCGTCCCCGTCCCCGCCGGCGGGCTTCTGCTGATCGGGGCGCTTGGTGGTCTGGCCGCGTGGCGCCGCCGCAAGGCTGCCTGAACGCTCGTCCGCCCACGATGCGAAAAAGAGAAGGCCGCCCGATGAGGTGGCCTTTTTCATGTTGCGCGCGAAGAATGAAAGGCCAGAAAGGCTCAGGCCTCCTACTTGCGGCGGCGCAGAGCGGCCAGACCACCAAGAGCCGCCAGTAACAGTAATCCCGCCGGTGGCAGCGGAACTGGCGAAGGCGGTGGTGGGCCCTCGCCGCCGTTGCCGCCCCCCCCATCGGTGCCATCACCCGAAACTCCGCCACCGAACGTCGGAGGCAGGATAGGCGGGCCCGAGCCGCCGCCACCCGGTGGAGTGCCAAAACCGCCGCCAGAGGGCAGCGGGCCGTTGCCCAGCGGTGGATCCAAAGCCGCGATCCGATCACCCAAACCGTCCTCGCCGGGCAAGGGATCGCAGACCTGCAGCCGATGCCCTGAACCGCCGATCTGCGGAATGTGACACAGATTCTGGGCAGCACTTCCGATGCAGCCGGTCACTGCGTTCTCGGCATCGGGCAAATTGCCATCCGCGGCCTGGCTGACCTGCACCTCGCCCGAGGAGCCACCTGCAAAGCTGCCGTCGAACAGCCCGGGCACATAGACCCGGTCCAGCCGACCCTTGCTGT
>JBATAV010000056.1:0-8021 GCA_049662025.1 Paracoccaceae bacterium
CCAACGGCATTCTGGTCGCGCTGTTGCGATTGCCGCCATTCATCGTGACGCTGGGCACGATGTCGATCTTCAACGCGCTGAAGAAGTGGTACTCCGGGTCGCAATCCATCCGCGCCAGCGATGTCGAGGAAAAGGCTGCCGGCCTCTTGCTGTTCGGCAATGATTTCAAGGTGCTGGGCGCCACGATCACGCTGGGCGGCATCGCCCTGCTGGTGATGGCTGTGGTGGTCTGGTATGTGCTGACCCAGACCGCCTGGGGCCGCCACGTCCATGCCGTCGGCGACGACCCCGAGGCGGCCAAGCTGTCCGGCATCCGGGTCGAGCGGGTGCTGATCTCGGTCTATGCCGTCGCCGGGCTGATCTGCGGGGTAACCGCCTGGGTGGCGATCGGGCGGCTGCACGGCAGCATCTCGCCGACCAACTTCGAAAACATCCACCTTGCCTCGATCACCGCCGTCGTCATCGGCGGCACCTCGCTGTTCGGCGGCCGCGGCTCGGTTCTCGGCTCGGTTCTGGGCGCGCTGATCGTGCAGTTGTTCATGATGGGTCTGTCGCTGTCGGGCGTTGACAGCTACTGGCAGGAATTCGCGACCGGATGCCTTGTGATCATCGCGGTGGCGCTGGATCAATGGCTGCGGAGGGCATCGCAATGAGCGCGGAACAGCACCCCATTCTGATGGCCCGTGGCCTGATGAAACGTTATGGCACCGTGGTGGCGATGAACGGCTGCGACTTCGATCTGATGCCGGGCGAAATCCTGGCGGTGATCGGCGACAACGGCGCGGGCAAATCCACCATGATCAAGGCGCTGTCGGGTGCGGTGTCGCCCGACCACGGCACCATCACGCTGGAGGGCCGCGAAGTTCACTTCCGCAGCCCCGAAGATGCCCGCGCCGAGGGCATCGAGACGGTCTATCAGAACCTGGCCATGTCGCCGGCGCTGTCGATCGCCGACAACATGTTTCTTGGCCGCGAATGGCGCAAACCCGGCTTCATGGGCACTGTCTTGCGCCAGATGGACCGCCCGCGGATGGAGGCCTTTGCCCGCACCAAGCTGAACGAACTGGGCCTGATGACCATTCAGGACATCAGCCAGCCGGTGGAAACCCTGTCGGGCGGCCAGCGGCAAGGCGTGGCCGTGGCGCGCGCCGCCGCCTTCGGCTCGAAGGTGGTGATCCTCGATGAACCGACCGCCGCGCTGGGGGTGAAGGAAAGCCGTCGCGTGCTGGACCTGATCCGCGATGTCCGCGCCCGTGGCATTCCGATCGTGCTGATTTCCCACAACATGCCGCATGTGTTCGAGGTGGCCGACCGCATCCATATCCACCGTCTGGGCCGCAGGCTTTGCGTCATCGACCCGAAAGACTATACCATGTCCGACGCGGTGGCCTTCATGACCGGGGCAAAATTGCCCGAAGGCGTGACCGAAGCCGCATGACGGGGGCCAGAATGACGGGGGCCGGAATGACGGGGGCCGGAATGACGGGGGCCGGAATGAACGCCGAAGGGCTTGCAAAACTGATTCTGGCGCGGGCCGATGGTCCGGGCCGGTTTCTGGTGGCGCTGGCCGGGCCGCCCGCCAGCGGCAAGTCCTCCCTGGCGGCGGATCTTGCCGCCACCTTGGGCAAAGGTGCGCGCGTGGTGCCGATGGATGGCTTTCACTATGACGACGCCGTCCTGATCGCGCGCGGGTTGCGTGACCGCAAGGGCGCCCCGGAAACCTTTGACGTGGCGGGCTTTCTGCACCTGATCCAACGCCTGCGGACAGAAGACGAAGTGGCGATCCCGCTGTTCGACCGGTCCCTGGAAATCTCGCGCGCAGGCGCCGATATCGTCGGCCCCGACGACCGCATCCTGATCGTCGAGGGCAACTACCTGCTTCTGGACGACGGCCCCTGGCGCCAGCTTGCGCCCCTGTTCGACCTGACCGTCTTTCTTGACGTCCCCGAGGCCGAGCTGGTCCGCCGCCTGACCGACCGCTGGCGCCATTTCGGCAAGGCTGATGCTGCCGCGCAGGACTGGATATCGTCGAACGACCTGCCGAATGCGCTGACCGTGATCACCCGGTCCCAGCCCGCCGACATCACCATTCCCAACCTCTGAGCCTCGCGAAGGCATGCCGAAGGCGCTGGACAAGCGGCGCCAAACCGCCGCGAAATCCGCTTTTCCGGCCGGCTTGCCCTTGAATTTGCCGCCCCAAAACGCAACATGCAGCATACCCGCCGCGACGCGCGAGCCTTTGCTTCCGCCCGCCCCCGCCACGACGAGGACCAAAGACCGCATGTCCCCCGCCCTGATCGCCGCGCTTCCCTTCCTTGGCGCGATGCTTTCCGGTCTTGCCGACCGGCTGGGGCGCAACGCAGCGGCGCTGGCGGCGGCCTTGGCCACCGCGCTGGCGCTGGCGGGCCTTCTGGCCCATACCCCGCAAGTCCTGCACGGCGATGTCATCACCGCCCGCATCGACTGGCTGCCGTCGCTTGGCCTCAACGCCAATTTCCGTATCGACGGCTTGGGCCTGATGTTCGCCGGGATGATCCTCGGCATCGGCCTTCTGATCATCCTTTACGCCCGCTTCTACCTGTCGGCCAAAGAGTCGATGGGCCGCTTCCTGACCTACCTCATGCTGTTCCAGGGCGCGATGACCGGCATCGTTCTGTCCGACAACATCCTGCTGTTGCTGGTGTTCTGGGAGCTGACCTCGCTGTCGTCCTTCCTCTTGATCGGCTGGTGGCGCCATCTGCCCGAGGGCCGCCAGGGCGCGCGGATGGCGCTGGCGGTCACCGGCGGCGGCGGGCTGGCGCTGATCGCGGGGATGCTGATCCTTGGCAACATCGCCGGATCGAACGAGTTGTCGGTGATCCTGACCCAGAAAGACGCCATCCAGGCCAGCCCGCTTTACCCCTCGCACTGGTGCTGATCCTGATCGGTGCCTTCACCAAATCGGCACAGTTCCCGTTCCACTTCTGGCTGCCCCATGCCATGGCAGCCCCCACTCCGGTCTCGGCCTATCTGCATTCGGCCACCATGGTGAAGGCCGGGCTTTTCCTGATGGCGCGGCTTTGGCCGGTGCTGTCGGGCACCCCGGAATGGACCGCACTTGTCGCCAGTGCGGGCCTTTTCACCATGCTCCTCGGCGCCAAGATCGCGCTTTTCAAGGATGACTTGAAGGCGATCCTGGCCTTCTCAACCGTCAGCCACCTCGGCCTGATCACCTTCCTTCTCGGCCTCGGCACCGCCGCCGCCGCCAGTGCCGCCATGCTGCACATCCTGGCCCATGCCAGCTTCAAGGCCGCCCTGTTCATGGTCGCCGGCATCGTCGACCACGAGGCGCACACCCGCGATATCCGCCGTCTTGGCGGGTTGCGCGCCGCGATGCCGCTGACCTTCGCCATCGCCACCATCGCCACACTGTCGATGGCCGGAGTGCCGCCGTTGAACGGCTTTCTCTCCAAGGAACTGATGCTGGAAAACGCGGCCCACAGCCAGTGGCTGACGCCCTGGCTGGTTGCCGTGCTTGCCACCGTTGGCGCCTTGCTTTCAGTGGCCTACAGCTTGCGCTTCCTCGCCCGGACTTTCCTCGGCCAGCCGCGCGACCAGCACGACGCCCACGACCCCTCTCCCGGCCTCTGGGCCGCCCCTGCGCTGCTGGCCGTGATCGTCATCGCCTCGGGCCTTGCACCGATGGCCGTCTTAGGCCCCTTCGTCGATGCCGCCGCCAGCGCCACCACCGGGCAGGAAATCCACGCCCATATCGCGCTGTGGCACGGGCTGCAGGCCCCGGCACTGTGGATGTCACTTGGCGCCTTTGGCGGCGCCTTCATCACCTTGGGCTTCTGGCCCCGCTTCCGCGCCATGTGGGATGCCTTCCCCCGCCCCGAGGCAAAAGTGATCTTCGACGCCACCATTGCCGCCATGGTCAGCGCCGCGCGCAAGACCACCACCACCCTGCATGACGGCACCCTTGGCCGCGCCATGTCGGCCACCGTTCTGGTGATCCTGCTGGCCGCCCTCTGGGCCTTCCACGGCGGCACCCACCTGCCGGGCACAAGGCAACCCCTGCCGCTGCAAGGCGCGCCGCTGGCGGGCTGGGCCATCCTGTCCACTGCCGCAATCGCCACGCTTTTCACCCATCACAACCGCCTTCTGGCGCTGCTGCTGACCGGCATCGTCGGCCTGCTCCTCTCTGCCGGGTTTGCCTGGCTTTCCGCCCCCGACCTTGCGCTGACCCAGATCAGCGTCGAGGTGGTGACAATCCTGCTGATGCTGCTGGCACTGAACTTCCTGCCGCCGGAAACCCCTCGCGAATCCACCCCCCTGCGCCGCAGCCGCGACGGGTTTCTGGCCACCGCCACCGGCCTTGGCGCGGGCCTCCTGGCCTGGGCGCTGATGACGCGCGACGCCGCCTTCCCCAAGGTTTCCGACTTTCACTGGGCGCAATCGAAACCCGGTGCGGGTGGCACCAATGCGGTCAACACCATCATCGTCGATTTCCGCGGCTTTGATACTTATGGCGAGATCATCGTCCTCGGCATCGCCGCCCTGGTGATCTTCGCACTGGCGATTTCGGTGCTGTCCTCGCCCGCCGCAACCGCACGACTGGACGCCCTGCGCAGCAGTCAGAGGGACGCGGGCGATGCGCATCCCTTGCTTCTGGTCGTCGGCACAAGGTTCCTGATGCCGCTGGCGCTGATGGTCGGCGCCTTCATCTACCTGCGCGGCCACAACCTGCCGGGCGGCGGCTTTGTCGCCGGGCTGGTGGTGTCGATCGCCCTTCTGTTGCAATACATCGCCTCGGGCCATGTCTGGTCCGAGCAGCGCCAGCGCTTCGACCATCAGCGGCTGATCGGCGCGGGCGTGCTGCTCTCCACCCTGATCGGCGCGGTAGCCTGGGCGCGAGGGTTGCCCTTCCTGACCTCGGGCTTCACCCATGTCCACATCTGGCCACTGGATGATATCGAGCTGACCACCGCCGCCATCTTCGACCTTGGCGTGTTCCTTTGCGTCCTTGGCGCGGTGATGCTGTCCTTGGCCACCCTGTCGCGGCTGGCCCAGCACGGGCCGGCTGAGGCCCCCGGAAAGGACGGCCCTTGATGGAGATGCCGATCGCCGCCGCCGTGGGCCTGCTGACCGCCGTCGGCATCTACCTTATGCTGCGGCTGCGCAGCTTTCCGGTGATCCTCGGCCTCACCTTCCTCAGCTACGCAGTCAACCTCTTCATCTTCGCCGCCGGGCGGCTGAAGACCGGCGCCGACCCCATCGTCGGCATCACCGAAGCCCCCACCGACCCGCTGCCGCAGGCGTTGGTGCTGACCGCCATCGTGATTTCCTTCGGCATGACGGCGGTGATCGTGATGATGGCGCTGGGCAGCCATCTGGAATCCGGCGACGACCGGGTGGACCCCGCCCCCGAAGACGGGGACAGGCCGTGACCAACCACCTGATCATCGCGCCGATCCTGCTGCCCGCCGTCATGGCGGCGATTGCGCTGTTCACCGCCGCCAACAGCAACGCCCGCGCCCGCATGGCCTCGACCATCGGCACCGCGGGGGTGCTGGTGATTGCGCTGATGCTGCTGGTGCAGGCCTCCAACGGCCCGCCGCAGGTGTATCGCCTTGGCGACTGGCCCGCCCCGTTCGGCATCGTGCTGGTGCTGGACCGGCTGGCCGCCCTGATGCTGGTGCTGACCTCGACCCTTGCCCTTCTGGTGCTGGCGCAGGCCATCGCCACCGGCTGGGACCGGCGCGGCCGCAAGTTCCATGCGCTGTGGCTGTTCCAGATGATGGGCCTGAACGGGGCCTTCCTGACCGGCGACGCCTTCAACCTGTTCGTGTTCTTCGAGGTGCTGCTGATCGCCTCCTATGGCCTGATGGTGCATGGCGGTACCGGCCCGCGTATCCGCGCCGGGCTGCAATACATTGCGGTCAACCTGCTCGGCTCCACGCTGTTTCTGTTCGCGCTGGCCACCGTCTATTCGCTGACCGGCACGCTGAACATGGCCGATCTGGCGGTGAAACTGCCGCTGCTGCCGGCCGGAGACCACGCCCTGATGCGGGTCGCCGCCGTGCTGCTGATGCTGGTCTTTGCCATCAAGGGCGCGCTGGTGCCGTTGCATTTCTGGCTGCCCGGCACCTATGCCAACGCGCCGCTGGTGGTCGCCGCCCTGTTCGCGGTGATGACCAAGGTCGGCGCCTATGCCGCCCTGCGGTTGGGCACGCTGGTCTTTCCGCCCGATCTGGCGGTGACCGGCCCGATGATCGCCCAGCTTCTGCTGCCCGCAGGCCTGATCACCCTTGCCCTTGGCGCCATCGGCATCCTTGGCGCGCACAGCCTGCCGCGGCTCGCCGCCTATGCCGCCCTTGCCTCGATGGGCACCGTCTTCACCGCCCTGTCGGGCTTTACCGAAAGCTCCACCACCGCCGCCCTTTACTACATGTTGCACTCCACCCTTGCGGGGGGCGCGTTGTTCCTGATCGCCGATCTGGTGCAAGCCCGCGGCGCCGGTCGCTTTGGCACCGACCAGCCGCGCCTGTCCGGCAGGCTGGCCGCGCTGTTCTTCGTTGCCGCCATCGCCACCGCCGGGCTGCCACCCTTGTCGGGTTTCCTCGGCAAGCTGATGGTGCTGCAAAGCGCCCCCGGCCCCACGGCCCTGGTGTGGAGCGTGATCCTGATCGCCTCGTTCCTGGCCCTGATCGGCCTGTCGCGCGCCGGATCGGCGCTGTTCTGGGCGCCGCAAAGCGAAACCCAAGCGCCGCTGCCGCTGAGCCAGACCCTCGCCCCCGCCGCCCTCCTGGCCGGGCTTCTGGCGCTTTCGGTCTTTGCCGGGCCGGTGCAGGGCTGGCTGGCGAAAACCGCCGACGGCCTGCACCACCCTGCCGCCTATATCGCCGCCCACCACCTGCAAGGGGGGGCCTGACCCATGCTGAACCGCCTGCTGCCGCATCCCGGCCTGACCGGCTTTCTGATCCTGTTCTGGCTGGTCCTTGCCAACAGCTGGACCTTCGGCAGCCTGGTCATGGCCACCCTGCTGGGCCTGGCCATCCCCATCTTCACCGCGCCCTGGTGGCCCGACCGCCCCCGCCTGCGCCACCCCCTGGGGCTGGTCAGCTATACGCTGATCGTGCTGTGGGATGTAATCGTCTCCAGCTTTCAGGTCGCGGGCATCATTCTTTTCCGTCACCCCGACAGCATCCGCTCCGCCTTCATCCCGGTGCCGCTAAGCCTGACCTCGCCCGAGGCGGTGGCGCTGCTGGCGGGCACCGTCACCATGACGCCCGGCACCCTGACGGCCGAAATCTCGGCTGACGGGCGGCAACTGCTGATCCACGCCCTGCACGCGCCCGACCCCGACGCGGTGCGCGATGCCATCCTTGACCGCTACGAATCCCGCCTGAAAAGGATCTTCGGATGATCTTCAGCCTCGCCCTGACCTTTGCCATCACCTGCTTTGCGCTGGCGCTGGCGATGAACCTCTGGCGCATCGCCTTTGCCCCCACCGTGGCCGACCGGATTCTGGCCGTCGATACCATGACGGTCAACGCCATCGCCCTGCTGATGCTTTATGGCGTGCGCGTCGGCGACATCGCGGTGTTCGAACCCGCAATGCTGTTCGCCATGACCGGCTTCGTCTCGACCGTCGCCTATTGCAAATACCTCTTGCGCGGAAGCATCATCGAATGACCGCGACTGTCCTTGAACTGATCACCGCGGCACTGCTGGTGCTTGGCGGCATCTTCGGCCTGGTCGGCAGCTGGGGCCTTTTGCGCCTGCGCGACCCGTTCCAGCGCCTGCACGCCCCCACCAAGGCCACCACCATCGGCGTCGGCACCGCGCTGATCGCCTCGGACATCGAATTTTTCGCCCTCAAAGGCCATGTCGCCTGGGAGGAAATCGTGGTCGCGGTCTTCCTGTTCCTGACCGCGCCCTTGTCGGCGATGATGCTGGCCAAGGTGCTGCTCTGGCAGCAAAGACAGGCCCGCAACGTGCCGCCCCCGAGTGGCGGTGGCGACTGGGCGGTGTGGTCC
>JBATAV010000057.1:0-2705 GCA_049662025.1 Paracoccaceae bacterium
GGGCTGTTACGCGCATGTCGGGAGGGGCAAGGTGGTGGTGGCACAGCCAGGACAGCGGCTCCGCCAGCGCGTCCACATCGGTGCCGTGGAACGAGGCGACGCCGAACAGCACCTCGATGCCACGGGCAAGCACATAATCGGCCAGGCCGTTCCACAGATGGAACATCGCGGTGCCGCCGCGGTGGTCGGGATGCACGCAGGAGCGCCCCAGTTCCAGAAGCCGCCGCCCCGAGCCGCGCAAGGTCGTCAGGTCGTATTCGGTTTCGGAATAAAAGCGCTGTCCGGGGGCCAGCCGGTCTGATGGCAGCAGGCGGTAGGCGCCCACCACATGCTCTCCTCCGGCCGGATCGGCGCGGTTGTCGACCAGGATCAGGTGATCGGTCAGATCGTCGAACGGATCACGCTCCAGCCCGGCGGCGTGGTCGACCATCGGCCCTTCGGCGCCCAGTTCCTGCACGAAGACACGGTAGCGCAGCCGCTGGGCGGCCGTCACGTCATGCATCTCTGTGGCAAGCCGCAGGGTGTAGAGGCTGTCGTCCGGCTGCATCTTTCCCTTGCCCGCGCCTTCCGGCATGGCCGGGTTCCGTGACGCAGACCCACTTAGCCATCGCCCCGCCGCAATGCAACTCTGCCGCAGGGCAAGGTGGCGGTGCTGTGTTGCCGTCAGGGCCGGTGTTGCATGCGCACGGCCATCACAGGTTGCAAAGCCGGACGGAATGCCCACTATGCGTGTCAGGCTTCGTAATCCGGCAAAAGGAAGATGTGCTTGCTGTCGATCACCACTTTGCCGGCGTGTTCGAAATTTACCGTGACACGCCCGCCAATGACCGATTGCACCTGACCAAGGCCCCAGTCGGGCCGGTCGGGATGGCGCACCAGCATTCCCGGTTCAAGAAGCGCGTTCATGTCCCCCCAAGTTACAGGCCAAATGACGATGCAAGACAAGCCCGACCTCGCCGCCCTCATCGGATCGCGGATCTGTCACGATCTTATCAGCCCGATCGGAGCGATCGGCAATGGCGTGGAACTCATGATGATGGACGGCACGGCAAAGACGCCGGAACTGGCGCTGATCGCCGAAAGTGTCGCCAACGCCAATGCCCGCATCCGCTATTTCCGGGTGGCCTTCGGCTCGGCCGGGGCGGACCAGCGGATCGGGCGGGGCGAAGCGGCCGGGATCATCGCCGACATGACGCGCGGCGGGCGGCTGCAGGTGGAATGGATCAGCCCCTCCGATCTGTCGCGCCGCGAGGTGAAGCTGGCTTTTCTGCTGCTGCAATGCCTGGAGACCGCGATGGCCTATGGCGGCAAGATCCGCGTCGAAAAAGGTGAATCGGGCTGGGTCATGCAGGCCGAGGCACCCCGGCTGAAGATCGATCCGGCGCTGTGGGAGGTGCTGACCGAGCGCCATGCCCCTGCCGAGATCGGCGCCGGGCAGGTGCATTTCGCGCTGGTGCCAGAGGAACTGCATGCGCAGGGCAAGCGGCTGGTGGCCGAACTGCGCGAAAACGGCATCAAGTTGAGCTTCTGAGCCAATCGCTGCGGTTTTCCGGGCGGTTTTCCAGCGGAGCAGCCTTGCGAAGTGCAAGGCCGCAAGCCTTTTGTCTCGCCTCTGCGCCTTGCGGCGCCACCGGCTCGGGCCAAGGTCTCTGACAGGCGTGTCGGAAAAGCGCAAACCGGAGGATTGCGGCGGTTCAGGTGCGGATCGTGCCGTTGCCGGTGACCAGATACTTGAAGCTGCACAGCTGTTCGGCGCCGACCGGGCCACGGGCGTGCAGCTTGCCGGTGGCGATGCCGATTTCCGCCCCCATGCCGAATTCGCCGCCATCGGCGAACTGGGTCGAGGCATTGCGCATCAGGATCGCCGAGTCCAGCCGCGCAAAGAACCGCGCTGCGGTGGCGTCGTTTTCGGTCAGGATGGCTTCGGTGTGCTGGCTGCCGTAGCGGCGGATATGGGCGATGGCCTCGTCCACGCCATCGACCAGTCTGGCGGCAATGATCATGTCCAGAAATTCGTGGCCGAAATCTTCCGGCGCGGCCTGGATGGTGCCGGGGATGTTGAGAAGCTCGCCTGTCGTGCGGACCTGAACCCCGGCCTTCAGCAGGTCTTCGATCAGCACGCCCCCGTGTCTGGTATAGAACTGCCAGTCGATCAGCAGGCATTCGGCAGCGCCGCAGATGCCGGTGCGACGGGTCTTGGCGTTCAAGACCACGGCGCGGGCCTTCTCCAGATCGGCGTCGCGGTCGGCGTAGACGTGGCAGATGCCTTCGAGATGGGCAAAGACCGGCACGCGGGCTTCTTTCTGCACGAGGCCGACCAGCCCCTTGCCGCCGCGTGGCACGATCACGTCGATGAAGTCGGTGGCGCGGAGCATGGCGGTGACCATCTCGCGGTCGCGGGTGGGCACAAGCTGGATTGCCGTCTCGGGCAATCCGGCCTCGCGCAGGCCCTGAGCCATGCAAAGATGGATGGCCTGGGAGGTCTCGAAGCTTTCGCTGCCACCACGCAGGATGACCGCATTGCCGGATTTGAGGCACAAGGCGCCCGCGTCGGCGGTGACATTGGGGCGCGATTCGTAGATCACGCCGATGACGCCCAGCGGGGTGGCAACGCGCTGAATGTGCAGGCCCGAGGGCCTGTCCCATTCGGCCAGCACGCGGCCCACCGGATCGCGCGCTTCGGCCACGCTGCGCAGCCCGTCGAC
>JBATAV010000058.1:0-10062 GCA_049662025.1 Paracoccaceae bacterium
GACCTGATCCTTCGGATCGCTCGGGTCCGACGCCGGCGGCGCCGCGGCCGACGCCATCGAGTCGCCGTTGATCAACTGGTCGATCACCCCGCCACTCGTCCACATCAGCGTGGCCGGGCTGCCGCCCACCGTCATCGAGTCAGCCATCAGGTTCAGATCGTTGAAATATTCCGGCCAGACCACGATCGAGATCGTCGACCAGCTGCCATTGTAGAAATCCGACCGCGCATAGGCCGTCATCCCTTCGTCCAGGCTGGTCGAGGTGATCCACAGCACGTCGTCGTTGTAGCGGTAGGGGTCCGATCCCTTCACCGCCTGGCTGAAGAACCAGTCATGTACGTCGCGCATGCCCTGCTCGTCGGTGAACCGAACCATCACGCTGAATCCGGTGTCGTCGGACAGGAATTCCACCACGTCCTTGTTTTCTACCGACTTCAACAGCTCGAACGGATGCAGGTACGAGACGTTGCTGGCGTCGGAATAAGACAGCTGCCAGCCATCCTTTACCCGCGCGTCTTCCAGCGCCAGGATCAGCTTCTTGAGGTGACGATACAGCGGGTTCGTCGCCCCTTCCTCGCGCTGCACCCATGTTGCAAGCGCCGCCTGCGCGGCGTTGTTCCACACGCCATCGGTGAACCCGTAGTAATCGCCCGAATAGGCCAGAGCTGCCTGAAGCGTGGCAATGTCTTCGCGGCTCATCGGGGCGGGGTCAAAGGGTTGGTCCACCCATCCCTGCGCCTGTGCAAGGAATGGCGACCAAAGAATGGAAAGGGCGCAGATCAAGGCGGCTGCAAAGGCGCGCATGGCGAAAATCCCGTTGGTCCAACAGTTCCCATGCTGCCCCGATTTGCCCGCGTTGAAAAGTAAAAACCGCGGCAGAGGGGGTCGGGGAATCCGCAGGGCCATGGATTTTCCGGCCATCGCGCAGGCTGCTGGCGTGCCTTGCCCGCGGTGGCCGACACTCCCGCCGGGAAAAGTTACCAAAGCCTTAACCGAAAAGCCAAGCTATTGAGTTCATTGCATCCCTTGTGGCGTCCCGAGTCGGGACGCAGCCTCAGGTGATGGTCTCAAGCCGTTCCTTCGACATGTCGCCCGGAACGATGGTGATGGGAATCGGCAGGCTGCCCGAATTGCGGCTCATCGCGGTGACCAGCGGGCCGGGGCCGCTCTTTTCGGTCCCCGCTCCCAGCACCAGAATGCCGATCTCGGGGTCTTCGTTCACCTGCGCCAGAATCTCGGCCACCGGATCGCCCTCGCGGATCACCAGTTCGGGGTTCACCCCCTGCTTGTCGCGCATCCACTTGGCGAACACTTCGAAATGCGCTTCGATCCGCTCGCGCGCCTCGGCCCGCATCAAATCGGCCACGCCCATCCAGTGCTGGAATTCCTCGGGCGGGATCACCGACAGGATCGAAACCCCGCCGCCGGTATGCGCCGCCCGCAGCGCCGCGAACCGCATCGCGTTCAGGCATTCGCGGCTGTCGTCCAGAACGACCAGAAACTTCCGCATCAAAGGCTCCCCCGTTGCGGGCAGGATCATGGCCTGCCCGGCCCCCGGAAGGCAAGCCCTACCCGGTGGCTCCCGCCTTTGCTCCGGCCTTTGCCACCGCCTCGGGGTAGCGCCGCGTCATCAGCACCGACCGCGCCCCGTTCAGGACCATCAGCGCCGCCCAAAGCCCGTGGTTGCCGAAGGCCGGCACCAGCACCGCCAGCGCCAGCACATAGATGCCGACGCACAGCACCATGACCTGTCGCATCGCCCGGCTCAGGGTGGCGCCGATGAAGACACCGTCCCAGGTCCAGGCTGCCGAGCCAATCAGCGGCGCGACCACCACCCACCACAGAAAGACCCGCGCCTCGGCCCTGACCGCCTCCGAGGTCGTCATCAGGTCGATCAGCGGCCCGCCCGAGACTGCAAAGAACAGCCCCAGCAACCCCGCGCCGACAAAACCCCAGATCATCGCCAGCCGCGTCGCCTGCCTGACACCCCCAGCCAGCCGCGCGCCGACGGCCTGGCCCACCAGTGTCTCGGCGGCAAAGGCGAAACCGTCCAGCGCATAGGCGGTGATCGAAAGGAACTGCATCAGCACCTGATTGGCTGCCAGCGTCACGTCGCCATGGCTGGCACCCAGAAAGATGAAGGCAGTGAAGCACAGCTGCAAGAGGACCGACCGGATCATGATGTCGCCGTTCACCGCCAGCATCAGCCGCAGCGCTGCAGCATCGGCAATGCGGGCGCGGGCAGCGGCGAAGGCGGGGCCAAAGGCGCTGCGGCACAGCCAGAGGCCCAGGGCCAGCCCCGACCATTCCGCGATCAGCGAAGCCGAGGCCACCCCTGCCACGCCCCAGCCCAGACCCAGCACGAACCACAGATCCAGCACCACGTTCAGCCCGTTGATCCACAACTGCACGGCCATCATCCCGCGTGACCGTTCGGTGGCCAGCAGCCAGCCCATCACGGCATAAAGCGCGATGGTCGCCGGTGCCCCCCAGATGCGGATTGTCAGATAGGTGCGCGCCATCCCCTCCACCTGGGCGCTTGCAGGGGAAAGGCGGAAGGCCCCCCAGACCAGCACCCCCTGAAGCCCGATCAGAACCAGTCCCGCCACCCCGGCGACGATCAGTGCCCGCAACAGAATGGCCGAGCTTTCGGGGCCATCGCCCGCGCCATGCGCCTGCGCCGCCAGACCGCTGGTGCCCATCCTCAGAAAGCCGAAGGCCCAGTAAACCGTGGCCAGGATCACCGCGCCCAGACCCACCGCGCCAATCGGCGCCGCGGTGCCAAGCTGGCCGACCACGCCAGTGTCCACCGCGCCCAACAGCGGCACGGTTGCGTTCGACAGCACGATCGGCCCGGCAATCCGCCAGATCCGGCCATGAGTCAGTGGCGCGACCGCGCCTGGCCCTGTCGCGGCCATCAGCTCAACGCCTCGGGCATCAGGAAATGCCCGGTGCCTTGCGCGAACAGCCGCGCAGGATCGTCCTGCCAGGCCTCGACATGCACCGAGGCATAACGCCGCCCCGAGCGTACGATGCGCGCGCGGGCAAAGGAATCCTTCGGCCCACCGGGGCGCAGGTAATCGACCGTCAGGTCGATGGTCTTGGGCAGCGCCGCCCCCAGGCCCAATGGCCTGCCGCCCTCGGCCAGCCCCGACCACACCAGCCCGACAATCGCCGTCGCCTCCAGAAACGCCGCCGTCACCCCACCATGCAGCGCCGGAATCAGCGGGTTGCCGATCAGCGACTCATCAAACGGCAGCACGGCCGTCAGCGCATCGCCATCGATGTGAAAACGCAGGCCCAGAAAGCGCAGATAGGGAATAGCCTCGGCCATCCCGCGCAACAGGTCGGCCCGTGCGTCCGTCGTCGCCGCGCTCATCGCGGCCGCTCCACCGTGAAGGCGCCGGTGGCCATGGCGACGGGGCGGGATTCGTCGTCATCCGTGGCGGTGACGTGCACGAAGGCGACCGAGCGGGTGACATGGTGGCATGCCGCCCGCGCGCGGATCGCCTGACCGGGCGTCGCCGGGCGCATGTAGTCGATCCGCAGATCCAGCGTCGCGGTCGAGGCCGGCGCCTCGGGGTGACACATCACGGCTGCCCCCGAGGCGGTGTCCATCAGCGCCGACACCGCGCCGCCGGCAATGACACCGGTGGCCGGATCACCGATCAGCTTTGCGGCGTAGGGCATCGAGATCACCGCGCGGCCATTGCCGATATCCTCCAGCACCAACCCCAGCGCGCGGGCATGGGGCAGGGCTTCGATGAACTGGCGGGCGATACGGATGATGTCGGTCATGGCAGGGTTGGGCCTGAAGGTCGGGCGCCATCAAACCCGCGGCAGCGCCCGGGCGCAAGACCCACGAGTCATGCGCCTTCGGCTTTTCTTCGCGCGCCCGATCTTCGTGCGCCCGCTTGCAACCGCCCGACCGCAGGGCGCCGACGGCGGCAGCGCGGCATTCGGTAGTGTCTCAGTTTGAAAATGGGGGGTCTTGACAGGGTGTCGTAATCGCCCAGCGCATCCTATATGCTAGACGGCAAGCATAAGGGAACGCCATGACTGTCTTAGAGGATGTTCACAACTACATCGCGCGAAAATCGCCTGAGGCGGTATGTGATGACTGCATTGCGGCGGGGTTGAACCTGTCCGTTCGTCAACACGCGAACCATAAAACTCGCGAACTTGCCATGATGCCGCATTTCGACCGGCACACAGACGTTTGCTCGGGTTGCGGCGCAACCAAGAAGGTGATCAGATATGCCTAAAGGCCCGAACGGAGAGAAGCGCCCCGCCGATGCGGTAGGGCTGGCAGTGTTGATCGGCAAGATTGCCACTGGCGAATCTGAGGACGTTGCGCCCGATGACGGAAAGGACAAGGCCGCTCAGGCTATGGGTAAGAAGGGCGGCAAGGCCCGCGCTGCCAGCATGACGCCAGAGCGACGGGCCGAGATTGCTAAGGCTGCTGCGGCGAAGCGGTGGAACAAGGGCTAAAATTCGAGAGGCAGTTCGTAGTTGTCCCCTTGCTTGGGTGCAACTTTGTTTAGGTTGGATACAAACTCGTCCCAGCTACCTGCCGCTTTCATGAACATTGTCACCATGTGGACATGTTGCGCCAAAAGAGGGTGGCCGATGTCGTCTGAGAAAAGTTGGTGCAGTCTGCCCTTCTTGTTGCCTGCGTCGGTTTTAGGCATCCGGTTTTCAAGCTCCTTTCTTAGCCCTGGAGCGAGGCGGTCATAAATGAAGTCGTTAGTGTAGTGGGCTACTACCTGCGGCGGGTTGATGTGCCGACCCTTCCACTGCCAATCGCGGAGGCGGAATATTTGCTTATAGAACTCGTCAGGGAATCGCTTTGCCCAAGCAGCAAGTTCCTTTCGTAAGACCGCGTCGAACACTTCTTGCAGCGCCAACCGATTTCTTACGTCCTGAAAACCTGTCGCTTCATCGACAAGCCCCAAGATACCAATGTCAGCAAGAGCGCTTTTGATCGCATCGGCGGCGGCGATCATTTTCATGTATCTTGCGGGTATCCTGCTGTTCTCTCGCAAGGAGTGATCGCGAAATCGAAGGTAAACATCAGCTACATGGCGGATCAGGGTGGCATCGTATCCAATTCCCTTTCCTCCGGATTTTGTGCGATAAAACACAGGTTTCGTCGACATCTCTAAGTCATTGCCAATAAAAGGTTTTATGGCCTGCGCTTGCAAAAAGAAGGGGAGTTCGTCGACGGTCGAGAGAACCCCAGTTCCTGCTTTCGGCGACCTTGATCTTCCAAGTGCCCGGAGAAAAGATGACTGAGTTATGACCCGACGTTGGTCACGAAGGACCGCCGCAGAGACGACCGTTCCGGCGATCTCAAAGTCTCCCTCAAAGTCCGCGACCGGGAGGTCTGAGGTCCACCGCGCATCGGCGGCCTTCTTGGCAATCTCCGATCTGCGTTCTGGTGTCATGCTCTCGGCCCGCGCTTTCGCGGCCTTTGCGTGATGTGAGTCGTCAGTCATTCCAAACTCCATGCTTGCAGTTTTGTCGTGCAAGCATATGCTTGCGAGAAGTAAAGTGCAAGCATGGGGATATCGCGATGTTCATACTTGACGATAAGCATAAAAGTTCATATACAAAATATATGAACAAACTCGACATCAAAACCCGCGTCACCATCCTCAACATGCTCGTTGAGGGATCGTCCATGCGCTCGATCAGCCGTATCACGGGTGTGTCGATCAACACCGTGACCAAGCTGCTAGAGGACGCGGGCAAGGCTTGCGCTGCCTACCATGACCTGACCGTGCGCAACGTCAAAGCCGCTCAGGTCCAGTGCGATGAAATCTGGTCGTTCTGCTACGCCAAGGATAAGAACGTGGCGGCTGCGAAAGCTGCACCGGATGGCGCTGGCGATGTGTGGACATGGACCGCGATTGATCGCGATAGCAAGATGATCCTGTCATTCGAGGTTGGCGACCGTTCCGGCGCTACCGCAATCGAGTTCATGGACGATCTGCGCGCCCGTCTGGCAAACCGCGTTCAACTGACCACAGACGGGCACAAGGCTTACCTTGAGGCTGTTGAAGGCGCGTTCGGTGGCGACGTGGACTATGCCATGCTGGTGAAGCTGTATGGCGAGGCGACGGGTTCCAAGGGGCACGAGCGCAAGTATAGCCCCGCCGAATGCACCGGCGCGCGCAAGGAACTGATCAGCGGCTACCCTGTCAAGGAAATGGTCAGCACGTCACACGTTGAGCGCCAGAACCTTTCGATGCGTATGGGTATGCGCCGCTTCACCCGCCTGACCAATGGTTTCAGCAAGAAGTTGGAAAACCATCTGCACATGCTGTCGCTCTACTTCGTGCATTACAACTTCGTGCGGATGCATAAGACGCTCAAGATGACCCCGGCAATGGCGGCTGGCGTGACCAAGACCCTGCACGACATGACTTGGCTGGTCGGGATCATTGATGCGGCGGCACCTGCGCCTAAGCCGCGTGGACCCTACGGGAAAAAAGATAATTCAAACTGAGACACTACCCGGCATTCCAGACAGTTGCAAGGTGCGCGCCTCCGCCCTACCATCGCGACGAGGGAGGCCCGATTGCCCAGCGACACCCGCCTCAACTTCAAGGATATGTGCGCCACGTTCGACGTGACCCCGCGCACCCTGCGCTATTACGAGTATATCGAGCTTTTGTCCCCCGAAAAGGAAGGCCGCGCCCGGTTTTACGGCCCTCGCGAACTGGCCCGCATGACGTTGATCCTGCGCGGTCGCCGCTTTGGCTTTTCACTGGAGGAAATCCGCCAGTGGCTGATGATCTATGGCCGAAAGGGCGAACGCCCGCAGCTTGAACAATGGCTGGACATGGCCGACCGCCAATTGGCTGCGCTTGAACTCCAGCGGGCCGAGCTTGATGTAACGATTTCCGACCTCAAGGCCCTGCGCGCGACTGCCGTCAACGAGTTGGGAAAGCCGCTCGGCGGCTGACCGCGCGTCTTCGGTTTCTGTGACGTGACGTTACGCTTACGTTAACGTCAAGTGCGCTAGTATTCACCCTGACGCACCCACATCTGCCCCGCAGTTGTGACCCCGCGTATATGAGAGAACGATGACTGACGACGACCTGATGACCATCCGCGAAATGTGCGAGACTTTCGAAGTCACGCCCCGGACGCTGCGCTTCTACGAGGCGAAGGAACTGCTGACCCCGGTCAGGCAGGGAACGAAACGCCTGTTCACCCGCAGCGACCGCGCAAGGCTGAAGCTGATCCTGCGCGGCAAGCGCTTCGGCTTTTCTCTGGAAGACATCCGCCAGACGCTGGACCTTTACGACCGTGACGGCTCGAACCAGGTGCAAAAGCTGCGCACCTGGCAGCTGGCACAGGACCGGCTGGCCGCGATGGAGGCGCAGCGGGCCGAACTGGATGTGGCAATTGCCGACCTGAAGGCCGAGTTGGAGGCCGGCGCCTCGGCCATTTCCGGGCTGAAGAAAGCCGCCGAGTAAATATTCCGACCAAGGGAGAGACCGACAATGCCCAGCTACACCGCCCCCGTTGCCGACATGCAGTTTCTCCTGCATGAGGTGCTGAAGGTCTCGGCCAGCGATGTGCCCGGCTACGCCGATCTTGACCCGTCGTTCACCTCGGCCGTGCTGGAGGAGGCGGGCAAGGTCGCCTCGGGCGTGCTGGCGCCCTTGAACGCGGTGGGCGACCGCGAAGGCTGCACCCTGGAAAACGGCGTGGTGCGTACACCGAAAGGCTTCAAAGAGGCGTTCGAGGCGATGAAGGGCGGCGGCTGGACCGCGCTTGACTGCGACCCTGACTTCGGCGGCCAGGGCCTGCCCTACCTGATGGGCACCGCGGTGGGCGAGATCTTCGTCTCGGCCAACATGGCCTTCAACATGTATCAGGGCCTGACCCACGGCGCCTATTCGGCGATCCGCGCCCATGGCACCGACGCGCAAAAGGCGATGTATCTGCCAAAGCTGGTTTCCTGTGACTGGACCGGCACGATGAACCTGACCGAGCCGCATTGCGGCACCGATCTAGGCCTGATGCGCACCAGGGCCGAACCGCAGAAGGACGGCAGCTACAAGATTACCGGGCAGAAAATCTTCATCTCGGCGGGTGAACATGATCTGGCCGAGAACATCATCCATCTGGTGCTGGCCAAGGCGCCGGGCGGCGGCGAAGGCACCAAGGGCATCTCGCTGTTCATCGTGCCGAAGTTTCTGGTGGGTGACGACGGCAGCCTTGGCGCCCGCAACGCGCTGTCCTGCGGTAAGGTCGAGGAAAAGATGGGCATCCACGGCAACGCCACCTGCGTGATGAACTTTGACGGTGCCACCGGCTGGCTGCTCGGTGACCTCCACAAGGGCATGCGGGCGATGTTCACCATGATGAACGAGGCGCGTCTGGGCGTCGGCCTGCAAGGCTATGCGCAAGCAGAGGCGGCCTATCAGAACGCCGTGATCTACGCGAAAGACCGCCTGCAGGGCCGCGCCGTTACCGGACCCGAAAACCCCAAGGGCCCCGCCGACCCGCTGATCGTCCACCCCGATATCCGCCGCAACCTGATGGAGCAGAAGTCGTTCACCGAAGGCGCCCGCGCCCTGACCTTCTGGGCCGCCAGCCTGATCGACGCCTCGGTCCGCTCGGGCGACGAGGCGGCCGAAGGCCTGGTTTCGCTGATGATTCCGGTGATCAAGGGCTTTCAGACCGACAAGGGCTTCGAGATGGCGGTGCAGGCCCAGCAAGTCTTTGGCGGGCATGGCTATATCGAAGAAACCGGCATGTCGCAATTTGCCCGCGACGCCCGCATTGCGATGATCTACGAAGGCGCCAACGGCGTGCAGGCACTGGATCTGGTGGGCCGCAAACTGGCGCAAGATGGCGGCAAGCACGTCATGGCCTTCTTCGAAATGGTCAAGGCCGAGTGCAAGGCGCATGACGGCGACGACCGGATGAAACCCTTCGCCGAAGCGCTGAAGCTGGCGTCGAAGCAGTTGCAACAGGCCGGCATGTACTTCATGGAAAAAGGCATGAAAGATCCCAATGCCGCGCTGGCCGGGTCGTATGACTTCATGCACCTGATGGGCCATGTCTGCCTTGGCCTGATGTGGACCCGCATGGCTAAGGCCGCGCATCGGGCGATGGACGAAGGCCGCAGCGACAAGGACTTCCTCAACGCCAAGATCACCACCGGCTACTTCTACATGGCCCGCCAGTTGCCGCTTTGCGCCGCCCACCTTGCCCGCATTGAGTCCGGCGCCGATCCGGTGATGGCTTTGCCCGCCGAGGCGTTCTAACCTGCAGGAACGAAAACTCTTGAGAAAGAGTTTTGCCCCAGCCCAACCGGAGTCGCTCATGCCCAAACGCTTCCGCCTGACCCGCCGCTTTCCCGTCGCCATGACGGAAGACGGCTATCGCAGGCTGAAACGCTTTGCCGCCGACGCGGGCCTGGATGAGGGCGAGGCGTTGTCGTTTCTGTTCGAGAACTTCGACAGCGTGACGGACAAGGAAAACCTCATTCACCGGATGCGGTTGTTCAATTCGGAACTGGAGGAGCGAAAAGGGTGAGCGAAGCAACCGCGTCTGGCGGCATATGCCTCCGGCGGGGATATTTGGGCCAAGATGAAGACCAGGGCCCACCCCACCCCGACTGTCCGGAATGGCTACCGGGGCTTCGGGGCGGGGCTTCACCTCGGGCGGTCATCGGCTTCCCAGCCTGTGCCGCAAGAAAACAGATGTCAGGACAAGGTTAACAAACCGTTCTTCATCTTGGCGAAAATATCCTCGGGGGTCCGGGGGTGGAAAACCCCCGGCGGTTCAGCCGGGAGGCAGGATGGAAGATAAGTGATGACGGCCCAACTCCACTGCTTTGGCGAATCGGGAAATGCCTACAAATGCGCCCTTGCGCTGACTTTTTCAGGCATGGACTGGCAACCGGTCTTCGTCGATTTCTTCAATGGCGCCACCCGTACCCCCGAATTCCGCCAGCTGAATGAAATGGGCGAAGTGCCTGTATTGGTGGACGGCGACGAGGTGCTGAGCCAATCGGGTGTGATCCTCGACTACATC
>JBATAV010000059.1:0-7294 GCA_049662025.1 Paracoccaceae bacterium
GCCCACGCGACTTGGCTTGCTCCCGTCAAACGGCGCCCGCGCCGAGGTCCGGACTCAACAGGAATCGTGGGGGCGCAGGCGGAAGTGCGAAGTCTGATCTATTGGCATTCCGTGCTCGTTGCGGCAAACATCATCGACATCTGAGACGAAGCCACTAGTCTCTGATTTCTGAAACCGATTTGCGGGAATCACGATGCGTTACCATGCTCCGACCACTTTCGAGGAAGCCGCGAGAATTGCCGGTGCGTCCGTTGGCGTCCTGCGTTTTCTGGCAGGCGGAACCGATGTTCTTGTGCAGTTGCGCGCGGGAACGGTGCAACCCGACGACCTGATTGACCTGAAGCATGTTCCAGGGGTGCAGGAAATCGGGCGCCAACCCGATGGCGGTTGGCGCATTGGCATTGCCGTTCCGGGCATCGTGCTTGGAGGCCACAAGGCGTTGCAGCGCGATTGGCCCGGTGTGGTCGAAGGGATGGAATTGATCGGATCGACCCAGGTGCAGGGTCGGGCTACGCTTGTGGGCAACCTGTGCAATGGATCGCCTGCGGCGGATGGCGTGCCGGGGCTGGTTGCAGCGGGTGCCACGGTCACGGTGACCTGGCCGGGCGGGTCGCGTGAAGTGGCGGTGCAGGACATTCCGGCCGGGCCGGGCAAGACGGTGTTGAAAAAGGGCGAGGTGATTTCGGCCATCACGCTGCCACCGCGCGGCAAGCACGGCGGCGACGCCTATCTGCGCTTCATCCCGCGCACCGAGATGGACATTGCGGTGGTCGGCTGTGCCGTCAACTTGACGTTGGACGGCGACCGGATCGCCACGGCACGGGTCGTGCTGGGGGCAGTGGCACCCACCGTGATCCTGGTGCCCGACGCGGCAAAGGCAATTATCGGCACCACGCTGGACGATGGCGCGCTGAACCGGCTTGCCGCAGCTGCTTCGGCGGCTTGCCGACCGATTTCGGACAAGCGCGGCACGGTGGAGTTTCGCACCGAAGTGGCCGGAGTTCTGGCCAAACGGGCGGCAAAGATCGCCCATGACCGCGCCAAAGGGGCAGATAAATGAAGAAACATCACGTCACCACCATCGTCAACGGCGACCAGATGGAATTCCTGGCCGACCCGCGTGAGACACTGCTGGATTGTCTGCGCGATCACCTGGGTCTGACCGGATCAAAGGAAGGCTGCGGCACGGGCGATTGCGGGGCCTGTTCTGTCACGCTGGACGGGGTGCTGGTCAGTTCGTGCCTGGTGCTTGGAATTGAGGTCGAGGGCAAGCGGATCGAGACCATCGAAGGCATGGCCGCGGGGGCCGAGTTGCACCCTTTGCAGCGCAAGTTCATCGAATATGCCGCCCTGCAATGCGGCTTCTGCACACCGGGCATTCTGGTGGCGGCCAAGGCGCTCTTGGCGCGCAACCCCGACCCGTCGGAAACCGAAGTGCGCTATTGGCTGGCAGGCAACCTGTGCCGCTGCACCGGCTATGACAAGATCATCCGCGCCGTGATGGACGCGGCCGCCGAACTGAGAGGGGCAGCCTGATGCCGAAGGACAATCTGACAACCGAATTCCGGCTGATCGGCACCCGCCCCAACCGCCCCGACGGGCTGGACAAGGTGACAGGCCGCGCCCGCTATGGCGCCGATGCGACTGCACCGGGCCTGCTGCATGCCGCCGTTGTCCGCTCGCCCCACGCCCATGCGCGGATCAAGCGGATCGACGCGACGAAGGCGCTGGCGCTGGAGGGGGTGAAGGCCGTGGTCACGCGCGCCGATCTGCCCACCGGCCTTACGGGCGAGGATCTGAATCTGCAGGATAACACCCTTGCCGGCGATGTAGCACTGTATGACGGCCATGCGGTGGCGGCGGTGGCGGCGACCTCGGCCCTGCTGGCGCAGGATGCGGCGCGGCTGATCGAGGTGGAATACGAGGTGCTGCCCCATGTCATCGACGTCGATGCAGCGATGGCCAAGGGCGCCCCGTCAATCCGCCCAGGCACGGCGGATTATTCGGTGCCCGAAGGCATGCACCCGAATGTCGTGCGCCATATCGAGTTTGGCCATGGTGATCTTGAGGCCGGCTTTGCCGCCGCCGATGTGGTGCGCGAAAATACCTACAAGACCGAAGCCACCCATCAGGGCTATATCGAACCCCACGCCTGTCTGGGCCAGCTGGGCGAAGATGGCCGGGGCGAGATGTGGGTCTGCACCCAGGGCCAGTGGTATATCCGCCGGATGTGCGCCGCCGTTCTGGGGATCGAGGCAACAAACCTGCGGGTGACGCCGTCGGAAATCGGCGGCGGTTTTGGTGGCAAGACCACGATCTTCATGGAGCCACTGGCGCTGGCCCTGTCGCGCAAGGCAGGCGGCCGCCCGGTCAAGCTGGTGATGAGCCGGGCCGAAGTGCTTCGGGCGACGGGGCCCACCGCTTCGGCCTCGATGGACGTCAAGCTGGGCATGAAGAAGGACGGCACAATCACCGCCGTCAAGGTGGTGTTCCGCATGCAGGGCGGCGCCTTCTTCGGCATGTCGCCGATCGGCGAGGCGCTGAGCTGCGCGCTGGCCTGCTACAGCGTCGATGCCGTGCATCACGAGGGCTATGAGGTTCTGGCCAACCGCCCGAAAGCCGCCGCCTACCGCGCCCCCGGATCGCCGATGGCGGCCTTTGCGGTGGAAAGCCTTTTGGACGAGGTCTGCCGCGAGCTGGGTCTGGACCCGATCGACGTGCGCCTGAAGAATGCCGCGAAAGAGGGTACCAAATCCAGCTACGGCCCGACCTACAACCAGATCGGTCTGGTCGAGACGCTGGAGGCCGCCAAGGCGCACCCGAACTATGCCATCAAGCTGGGCCCCAATCAGGGACGCGGCGTCGCCTCGGGGTTCTGGTTCAACCATGGCGGGGAAACCTCGGTCAGCCTGGCGATTGGCGAAGACGGGACGGTGCAGGTTTCGGTCGGCACGCCAGATATCGGTGGCAGCCGCGCCTCGCTTGCGCTGATGACGGCGGAAAAGCTGGGCATTGCCTACGAGGACGTGCGGGTGAACGTGGTGGAAACCGGCGCGCTGGGGGTGAACGAACCCACCCACGGCAGCCGCGCCACCTTTGCAAGCGGCAAGGCGGCAGTCGAGGCGGCCGAACAGGCAATCCGCGAGATGTGCCGTCGTGCGGCCAAGGAATGGGACATTCCCGAAGAGGCGGTGGAGTGGAAGGATGGCGCCGCCATGCCCGCCGGTCCGAACGCTGGAAAATTCCCGCCGATGACCATCGCCGAAATTGCGGCCAAGATGGGATCGACTGGCGGGCCGATCTCGGGCCACCATGAAAGCACGCCGGGCGGCGTGGGGGCCAGTTTTGGTACCCATGTGGTGGATGTCGAGGTTGATCCCGAAACCGGGCGCACCACGGTGCTGCGCTATCTGGTGGTGCAGGATGCGGGGCGGGCGATTCACCCGGCCTATGTCGAGGGGCAGTATCAGGGCGGCGCGGTGCAGGGCATCGGCTGGGCGCTGAACGAGGAATATGTCTATGGCGCCGATGGCCGTCTGCAGAACCCGATGTTCCTGGATTACCGGATCCCCGTCGCCTCGGATTTGCCGATGATCGACACGGTGATCATCGAAGTGCCGAACCCCGGCCACCCCTACGGCGTGCGCGGGGTCGGCGAAACCGGCATCACGCCACCCCTGCCCGCGCTGGCCAACGCGGTGGCCGCTGCGGCAGACGTGCGGCTGCGCAGCCTACCCCTTTCGCCGCCCAAAGTACTGGCGGCGATCCGGGCCGGTTCCGGGGGCTAGGGCGCAGATGGCCAGGGTTCATCTCTGGTCCAGCCTGCGCCGTCTGGCTGACGGGCAGGATGTGGTCGAGGTCGAGGCCGCGACGCTGGGCCAGATGCTGGACGCGCTGGTCGTTGCGCATCCAGGCCTGGACCCTGCGATAAAAGCCGGCTTTTCGGTGGCGGTGAATGACGAGATCATCACCACCGGGCGCCATAGCCCGATCCCTGCCGATGCCGAGGTCTATCTTCTCCAACGCCTGAAGGGTGGTTAGCTGCTCAATCACGACGTCTGTTGGATTGGATCAAGGCGGTGACCTTACCGACCTGCCATCTCGATTTTGCGGGCTCCCGGCTGCTCGAGGGATTTGTCAGTTGCCGCTCGAAGGCGTTGGATTCGTGAATCAAGTAACCGCGCATGCGGCATCGCCTGTCCTGCCCAACAATGGATTTGTCGCCGTCTGACTGGCGCTGAACTGCCAGTTTTCAGGCAGAAGTGATGGGTTGGCTTTGGCAGAGTGGGATTTCAGGTTGATGGCGCGGGGGGCTGACGGCGGCGGGACTCTTCTCAAGATGTGTCACGCGGGAATTTATCGCGTTGCGGCCTTTCCGTTGGCCCGGTCCGGCAATGGCGATAGGGTTGCGGTCAAGACCCTTGTCTGTGTCCTAAGTCAGCCCCGCCACATGGCGCGCCGCAGCAGCAGAGGCCGCCCGGCAGGCGAATTCCAGATCGGCCCCCGACACCATCGCGGCAGCAAGTGCACCGATGAAGGCATCGCCCGCGCCGTGCGAACTTACGGCCTCCACCGTTTTCGAAGGAAGGACCAACAGCTGGCCCCGTTGGTCAAGTGCCGCCAGCCCCAGGGCCCCCGCGGTAACGATTGCCGCATCAAATCGTTCCGCCAGTTTGGTGGCTGCAGTGGCTGCAACCGACAGGCTGCAGATCTTGTCGGTCCCCATCATCTCGGCCTCAACGGCGTTCACCACCAGAATATCGACCAGCGTTGTCAATTCGGGCGACATCACGCGATAGGGCGCAGCGTTCAGTACGGTGCGAATGCCGCGTCTGCGTGCCTTGGACGCCGCGGCGATGTTGGCGGCTTCGGGCACTTCATTTTGCAAGACCAGCAGGCCCACATCCTGCCAAACCGCCGGGTCGGCCAGGTCAGCGGCGCCGATTGTCAGATTGGCGCCCGATACGATGGTGGCCGCATAGTCGCCATTGGCGTCCAGCAAGGCCACGCTCATCCCCGA
Source organism: Paracoccaceae bacterium (assembly GCA_049662025.1). Lineage (GTDB taxonomy): Bacteria > Pseudomonadota > Alphaproteobacteria > Rhodobacterales > Rhodobacteraceae > Pseudogemmobacter. The sequence goes on from JBATAV010000059.1 coordinate 5,021, forward strand.
CCCGACGCCAGGCGCCAGCCGGACAAAGCGGTCATCGACGCCCGCCGCCCTCAGCTTTTCGCGCAGGAAATGTCCAAAGCTGTCATCCCCCACCGCCCCGACCATGCGGGCAGCCGCGCCCTGCTTGATGGCAGACACCGCCTGATTGCCGCCCTTGCCGCCGAATTTCGGATACCAGCGCGTGCCGATTGCCGTTTCATCCATCCGCGGCAGATGGTCGGCTTCGACAATGATGTCGTAATGCAGACTTCCGACGACCATGACGATGGCGTTTGACATGAAACCCTCAGGTGCGGCGCTTGGATTGGACCGCGCGCGTGGTGCGGCTCAGGTTCTGGTCGGCCAATTTGCGGTCCAGCTGGACAACGACCACGAACAGCGCATCCAGCAGGCTCCGCTTCGCATTCCTCGCAATAGCATTTTCTCCCAGCAACGGCTAGTTCATCGCGGTTGAGCATAAGACCACCTCCACCAGCCTGGTGACGGGCTATCGGCATAACCGGTAATGGCAATCATGCGCCCGACGAACTGCCAAGGCTATGAAAATCACGCTGCTTTGCGCGGTGCAGAAACCCGGCCGCGCGGTCAAAGGCCTCAAGGTCCTGAATGGTGAAAGTCCCTTCCAGCGCCTGTACCGGGGTGCGAAGCATCTTCCGCCGATCTCGCCCGCGGTATCGTCTTCATAAGTCTCGGAATGCAAAGAGGCAGTGTCTGACCGGCAAAAGTCGACCAGCCCCAGGCGAAACTCCCGGCCCCCCACAAAGTCAAATTTTTCAACCTTGCCCACCATCGCCTCGGAGACCGGAATGACCTCTATCAATTCGCGCAGGGGGGTCGTTTTCAGCACGACCCAGTCCAAGGCCGCAAAGGCCGCCATGATCAGAACGGTACTTTAGGTTAGTGCCCGAAACCCGGTCGGCACGCGCATCACCTAGGTGTTCAGTCCCGGCATCTGGTGGATCGAGTTTAGGATGAATCGATCTGGCTCTGATGTCCGTATTTTGCAGATGTATTCGTATGGCGTGAGTCCGTTCAGCGTCTTGAGCCTGCGGGCGAAGTTGTATGCTGCGAGGAAGTCGACGAGGTGAACACGCAGCTGGCCCTGACTTTCGTAGTGAAAGCGCTTGACGGTCGCCTCCTTGATCGTGCGGTTCCGTTGGCTGGCAGGCGTTTTCTTACAAACGCCGAGAAGCATCCGCTCGACCTGACCGCCCCTCGGGAAAACACTCCCCCGGACTGTTTTCTTATCCTCGCGGCTCCAGGATGGTTTAGTTTCGTAAGCCTGTGCTCGATGCTATTCGCTTCGCAGATCCTGTCGAAGCGCATCGGCCGGGAATAGATAGTGTTCCTGTTCCGGGGCTGCTCTGCGAACTGAATGCCGCTATCCATTGCCCGGCAGTTGATTGCATAGCAATCGACGCGAGGGGATCAATATGATGTGGGCCTGATAGGGCACGGCTTCGAGCATTTGCTGCAGAAACTCTCAGGCCGTGCGTCTATCAGCCGTGATCTGCTCTCCAGAAACGTCCGCGATTTTTGGTTTGGTCTGTTCCTTACAAAGGAGACAGATGATGAAGCGTTCCAGGTTCACGGAAGAACAGATCATCGGCATTTTGAAGGAGCACCAGACTGGGCTTGGCGCCAAGGATCTGTGCTGCAAGCATGGCGTCAGCGATGCGACCTTCTACAAATGGCGGGCCAGATTTGGCGGCATGGAAGTGTCGGATGCAAAGAAGCTGAAGGCGCTTGAGGTCGAGAACGCCAGGCTCAAGAAGCTGCTGGCCGAACAGATGATGGCCGAACAGATGATGGACGTGTCCACGCTGAAGGAGATGTTGGGAAAAACTTCTGAGGCCTGGTGCGCGGCGGCGAGCCATGGACCGTTGCCCGGCAGGCGATTTGGCCAAGCCAAATCTGCCGAGAGGAGAGGCCATGACACAGAAGGGATACCGGCAGCGGCGCGCCTGCGCTTTGGCTGGGATCGACCGCGTGTGTATCGGCGACCGCCAACGCGGCCGCAGGATGCTGACCTGCGGGCACGCCTCAAGGATCTGTCGTCGGAACGACGGCGGTTCGGCTATCCATTGGCCGGTAGGTGCCTGACGGTGAATGCGTGCATTCACCTGACGGCCAACGGATTGCATGCAATCCCCGTAAGGCGACGGCTGCATGTGCTGCTGAAACGCGATGGCTGGCCCCTCTCGGCGGTGTAAATACCGCCTGCCGGCAACGGGTGAACTGGAAGAAGCTGTATCGCATCGACAAAGAAGAGGG
>JBATAV010000060.1:0-2742 GCA_049662025.1 Paracoccaceae bacterium
GGGCTGACGCAGGCCTGCGCTGCGGCGAGCGCCGGGGCGCTGCCCCGGACCCCGGAGTATTTCCAAAGGCGCAAGCGAACCCTGGATTGCCCTTGCGGCTTGCGCCTTTGGAAATACTCCCGCCGGAGGCAGCGACGGTCGGGCCGGGCGATCAAATCCGCGGCAAGAGGCGCGCGATCGTGTCGACCACCTGTTCGGCGTTGCCTTGCGAAAACGGCAGCGGCGGGCGGAGTTTCAGAATATGGCCCATGGCTCCGGTGGCCGAGATCAGGATGCGCTCTTCACGCAAGAGGTTGACCAGACGGGCGGCGCGGTCGGGGGCGGGTTGGCCGTCTTTCACAATGTCGACGCCGATGAAAAGACCCGCGCCGCGGACTTCGCCGACGCAGTCGGAACCGAGCGCAGCGAGGCCACCGGAAAATTCCTTGCCGACGCGGGCGGCGTTCTCCATCAACCCTTCGTCGCGGATCACGTCCAGCACCGCAAGCGCCACCGCTGCGGCCACGGCATTGCCGCCATAGGTGTTGAAATAGCGCGATTTCGCGCCGAAACCGGCGATCACCTCGGGGCGCAGCACAAGGCCCGCCACCGGATAGCCGTTGCCCATCGGCTTGCCCAGCGAGACCATGTCGGGCACCACGCCATGGCGTTGAAAGCCCCACATCGCCGCCCCCAGGCGGCCAAAGCCGGGTTGCACTTCATCGGCGAGGAAAAGCCCGCCCTCGGCGCGGATGGCGGCGGCAGCTTCTACCAGAAACCCCTTCGGATCCGGCCAGACTCCATCCGACGAAAAGACCGTGTCGGCGATCAGCATCGCCGGGCGGATGCCCTGTTCGCGCATCAGGGCACAGGCGGCGGTGATGGCGGCGGCGAAGCCCCTGGCCACGCCTTGCGGGTAGTTGGCGGCGGTGGGGGCGGGGATCGGGAAAACCTCGGGGCCGGGGGCGACGGCGGGGCCGATCGACATGCTCATCTGCGCGGTGGCAAGGGTGACGCCGTGATAGGCATTGTCGGTGACGATCACCCCGGTGCCGCCGGTGGCGGCGCGGGCGATGCGGTAAGCCAGGTCGTTTGCTTCGGACCCGGTGCAGGTGAACATGGCGTGCGAGAGTTCAGGCGGGAACAGGGCCAGCAGCCGCTCGGCCAGGTCAAGGATGCCGTCGTGCAGATAGCGGGTGTGGGTGGCCAGCGTGGCGGCCTGCGCGGCCATCGCCTGCACCACGCGCGGGTGGCAATGGCCGACCGAGGCGACGTTGTTGTAGCAATCGAGATAGGCGTTGCCGTCTGCGTCATAAAGGTGAACGCCTTGGCCGCGCACCAGATGCACCGGGGTTTCATAGAACAGCCGATATGCCGGGCCAAGCAGGCGGGCGCGGCGCATCGCCATTGCGGCCTGATGCGGCGGCAGGGTGCCCGCGCTGGGGTCATAGGCGTTGATCATCGCACCAGTGGCGCTTTGCTTCGGTGTCGGCATTGGTTCACTCCTGCCCGGCGGCGCGGGCGATGCAGCGGGTGACGGTGTCGCGCCCGAGGGCACGGATGGCGGCAAGGCCAGCGCGGGCGGAAGGCGCATTGCGCAGGATATAGCTGGCATTGCCGGGGTAAAGCGTGGCGCGCCAGGCGGTGATGCAAAGCGTGATGATCAGCCGCGCGGAGATCAGGTCATAGAGCAGCGCCACCTCGTCGCGGGTCAGCGGCTGGGTGTCGTCATAACCGGTGATCAGCGCAGAAAGGCCGGTCAACGGGTCTTGCCCCGCGATGTGATACGAGGCGGCAACCGCCAGGTCGCAGATGCGCGGGCTGCGCACCATGTCGCCGAAGTCCAGAATTCCGGTCAGGGTGTCGGGGGCGTGGGTGGCGACCAGGAGGTTGTGCGGGTTGAAATCGGAATGCACCACCTGCCGCGGCATCCGGTCGAGAACTGGAGAGAGTCGGGCGGCGAAATCGGTGACGAAGGCGCTGGCCTCGGCCCGGAGCGCGGGGTCGGGGATGGCGGGCAGCATCGGCGCCAGCGCCGGCAATTGGCGGATGTCCCACAACAGAGCGTGATCGGCGGCGGGGTGGGTGAAGCCTTTCAGCGCGGCGGTCAGGGTGGCAAGGGCTGCACCGATGGCGCGAGTTTGGGCCAGGGATCGGGGCGCTTCGGCCAGGGTGGTGCCGGGCAGCCAGCTGAAAACGCGCAAGCGGCCTTCGGGCAGGGGCAGCGCGTAGCCGCCGTCGTTCAAGGGCAGAACGCGCTGCACCGGCAGGGCGGGGGCGGTGCGCGAGACATGCAGATGCGCGCGGGTCTGGAAATCTGTCATCGACTCGGGCTCGGCGGGGTTGGTCAGGCGGATGACAAAGCGGCCCTCGCGGGTGTCGAGGCGGTGGTTCAGGTCGCGTTCCGAGCTCAGGGGGTGCAGACGGCCCGTCAGGCCCCAATGCGCCTTCAGGTGTGCTGCCAGCGTCTCGGGCGCCATTTGCGGTGGCGGCAGGGTCAGAAGGGGGGCGTCGAGGTCTTTCAAGGCGCGGCTCTGGCTGGGGAGAGTCGGGGGTAGCGGTCAGATGATCACAGCCCGGCCGGGATCGCCAGAGGCAGCGGATGTCGCACGGGTCAGGATCAGCGCGGCCAGCCGCCCGGCTGTCGGGGGCAGGGTGCCGCCGGCGCGGGTGAGAAGGCCGAAGGGTTCGACCTCGATCCCCAGATCGACGGGCAGGCGGACATAGGGGGCGTCGGGCGCGCGGGTGAAGGCCTCGACCACG
>JBATAV010000061.1:0-5859 GCA_049662025.1 Paracoccaceae bacterium
GCGCCGCGCCTTGTCGGTGCCAAGACCGGCTACCGCGCCCGCAACCCCAGCGGGGCCGGGCAACAGCCGCAACTCTCCCAATCCGGCCTCGAAACCGCTGGCGCGCAGCCAGCCGGCTTGCGGCGAACCGGCAAGATAGCCCTCCAGCCCCTCGGGCGTGACGACATGAACGGGACGCGAGGCTGCGGCGGGGTCGGCAAACTGGGGGGCCATGGGCATGGGTCCGATGCAAAGGATTTCCCCGCGACCCTAGCGCAGCCCCAAGGCGCCGCAAGCCCCCTTAGCCCGACAGATCGGCAAAGCCCTTGTCACTGGCCAGCGAGCGTTCCGCCACCCGCAGCAGCCGCGCCCAGACGGCGGAAAACGCCGTGCTGTCGCAGCGTTCCAGACAAGCGCGGGCATCTTGCGACACCAGCCCAAGGCTGATCATCCCCAGGTTCTCCGCCATCCGCTGCAGCCGTTTCAGCTGTCGTGCCAGATCGGCCAGCTGCTGCGCCTTGACCTGCGCCGCGATGCCCGCCATTGCCAGCGCCAGTTCGCCCAGCGCCCGCGTCACCATCTGTTCGGCCGCCGAAGTGCCCAGATTGCGGTAGATCACCGCGATCGCCTCGCCATCCTGACGGACCCGTTCGCGCGGACGCAGAACCGTTACGTTTTCCATGATCTTTCCCACACTGATCGTCTTTACACCCAAGGCCATCATGGCGGCCCGTGCTTTATGCTTCCTTACGCAAAGGTGGCGGAAAGATATTTTGCCTCTCGAATTTTCTGCGAATGCACCCTAGGTAACGGCAGCCGACTCTGGCCACAAAGGATGCCCCATGCAGCACATCCGCCCGTTGCCCGCCTATCTGATCCAGCGTTTCCATGGCTGGCGTGCCACCACCTATCAGGACAACCGCGCCTGGTATCGCCGTCTGGCCGAAAGCGGCCAGCACCCGCGGGCCATGGTGATTTCGTGCTGCGACAGCCGCGTCCACGTCACCTCGATCTTTGGCGCCGATGAAGGGGAGTTCTTCATTCACCGCAATGTCGCCAATCTGGTGCCGCCCTATAACCCGGATGGCGAATATCACGGCACTTCGGCGGCGGTGGAATATGCCGTCACCTCGCTGGGGGTGGCACATATCGTGGTGCTGGGCCATTCCAACTGCGGCGGGGTCAAGGGCTGCCATGACATGTGCCGCGGCCAGGCCCCCGCACTTGAGGAAAAGACCAGCTTCGTCGGCCGCTGGATGGACATGCTGCGCCCTGGCTTCGACAAGGTGGCGGGCTTGCCCGACGATCTGATCCTGCCTGCGCTGGAAAAGCAGGCGGTGCTGATCAGTCTGGAAAACCTGATGACATTCCCCTTCCTGAAAGCCGCGGTCGAGGATGATCGGCTGACCCTGCACGGGCTGTGGTCCAATACCGGCGAGGGCGGGTTGGAACAGTTTGATCCGGCCAAAGGTGGTTTTGTGGAGGTCTAAGGGTGCCTTGTGCGGCCCGCGCGCCCTGAAACGGCGGGCATTGCCGCGGCTTGGTTCCCCCGTGTATGGATCGCGCAAGGCATTTGGATTTCGGGGCGCAATTCATGCGGGACGCAGAAGTGATGTATGATCTACCCTCTTACCTGATCGCTTTCACCCTTTTTGTCCTGATCCTTCTGACCATGCAGCTGGGCCGCAAGCTGGGCAAACGTCGGCACGCCAGGGAAACCGAAGACAGCAAGCATCAGGCGAACACGGTCCAGGGCTCGCTCATCGGGCTTCTGGCGCTGCTTCTCGGCTTTACCTTTTCGCTGTCGCTGGGGCGGTACGACCAGCGGTCGGTCGAGGTGGTGATCGAAGCCAACGCCATCGGCACGGCCTGGCTGCGAACCGATCTTCTGGGCGACGCACGGCGCGGGGCGGCAAAAGACCTGCTGCGCCGCTATGCCACGCTGCGGCTGGACGCGGCCGAGGTATCGGCGGCCGACGACGCAGGTCGCGACAAGCTGATCGCCGAGGCTGATGCGGTGTTCACCGACCTGTGGCAACTGGCCACCGACGAGGCCCGCGAAACCGCCAATCCGGTCAGCATGGGCTTTGTCTCCAGCCTGAACGACATGATCGACGCGATGTCCGCCCGCAATGCCGCCATCAACCGCCATGTGCCTGAAATCGTGCTGTTCCTGCTGTTCGGCACCTTCGTCGTGCTGGGCGGCGTCATCGGGTATTCCAACGGTATCTCGATCATCCGGCCCGGCATTCCGGTCTATGCGATGATGATCCTGATCGTCATTCTGGTGTTCCTGATCATCGACCTCGATCGCCCTCGCCGCGGCCTGATCGCGGTGGATCAATCGGCGCTGGCCGCGACCGTCGCCACCATGCAGCCGTGATGTTGCGGTAGTGCAAATGGCACCGGGCGGGCCGGTGCCATCTTCAGATGCTGTCGGTTTGGGGTCGCTCAGCGAAGAACCATGCCCTCGGGCCAGCTCATCGTATAGCCAAGGCTCACCGTCTTCCGTTCCGCCCCGGCAAGGGTGAAATCCCAGGCCAGGATGCCGCGCTGGGCGTCCACGTCGGTCTCGGTCGGTTCGGGGCTGGCTGTCACCTCGATCTCAAGGTCGGTCTGTTCGGTATAGGGCACCTGATCCAACAGCCGCACCGGCCAGCTTTCGGTGCCCAGATTTTCCACCGTGATCACCGCCTCTTCCGTCAACTCGTTGGTGGTGGTCAGGATGCCGGTTTCGCCGCCCGACCGCACCGGCATGTCGCGCTTGATGCGGATGCTGTCCAGCGCGCCGAAGGCCATCTCGGTTTCCTGCCCCACCGCGATCAGCCCGACCGCGCTGCTGCCGACCAACACACCCTCGCGGAAGATCAGCGCCTCGCCCGGCAGGATCGGCTCTTCGCCATTGACAAAACTGGCCATCACGAAGGCCGAGGTGTCATAGCGCGGCACCGCCCGCGCCTCGACGGTGGGGGCGAAGCTCAGTTTGTCCAGCGGCAGGCGCAGATCCGCCACGCCCGAGGCGACATCGACCTTGCGCGGGTAGGTGTAGACCACGGTATCGCCCTCCATCCCGGCGCTGGCCATGATCGAGGATTCGGCCATGACCATCGGGGCGGGTGCGGCCCCGGCTGCCATATCGCTCTTGGCGTAGCGTTCGGATTCCATCGGAACCTCTTCCGGGCCTACCGACCGCAATTCCGGCCACAGGGCCGAGGGCGCCGACTGGTCGGCGGGGCGCGAGGTGGACAGCGTCAGGTCCACCCCTGCCCAATCCTCGCCGGAATACTGGGTGACCAGCAGGCTGCGGTCCACCGTCAGGGCGGCCTCGTCCAGCCGGGTCAGGTTGATCTCATAGTAGGGCCGCCAGCCGGCATCACCGATGTAATGCGTCACCGTCAGCGTCGCCTCGCCCGCCGCCGCAGACTCGATGGCCACTGACAGCGCGGTGTAGTCAGCATCGCGCGACGGCAGTGCGGCCAACGCGGCCTGCGCCTTGGTCAGGTCTTCCTGCGCATCGGTCAGCGCAGTTTGAGCGGGCCACAATTCCTTGCGGGCCGCTGCCGCCTCTTGCCGCGCAGCAAGCGTTTCGGCGCCGATCATTTCGGCGGTGGCCTTCAGGCTTTCGGGGGTGGAGTTGTCGGGAACCGTGCCGCCCAACGAGCCGACAAACGCCGCCCGCGCATTGGCCGCGTCAATCCGCGCCTGCACCGCCTCGACCCCGGCAACCGCGTCACGCTCGGCGGCCTCCAGCCGTTCAACCTCGGCCTTGGCGGCCTGCTGCGCTTCCGTCAGCGGCTCATTGCGCGGCGGCAGGCGGTCTTCGCGCAGCGAAAAGGCGCCAAAGTCCGTGCCCTCGGTCGCCGCAATCCGCATCAGCCCGGCTTGGGTATCGGCGGGCAGGTCGGTCACCAACAGCTCATGGCTGCCCGCCGAGGGCGCGGTAAAGGTCACCGTCCGGGTGATCTTGGCGCCTTCGGGGTAAACCGTGACGGCGATGATGGTGCTGTCGGCGGTGATCGTATCGGCAAACGCGGGCATCGCCGTGGTGGCCAGAAGCAGGGCAAGGAAAGGGCGCATTTTGCGGCTCCGTTGATGGGTCATGCGGGCAGGGTAGGCCTGCCGCCGCAGCCACGGCAAGGGCGGAAAACCGGAGCCAAGGATTGCCTGTCGGCGCGCGTCACATCATGTCGAAAGTCGCCGGATCGGGCCCGCAGCGCACGCCTTCGTCCAGCGCAGCAATGGCGGCCATTTCCGCCTCGGTCAGCGCGAAATCGAAGATGTCCAGGTTCTCGGCCAGCCCCGCCTCGCGCGTCGATCGCGGAATGACCGAGGCGCCGATCTGCAGATGCCAGCGCAGGATCACCTGCACCGGCGTCTTGCCGCTGCGCTTGGCGGCGGCGGTGATCGCGGGCGCGGCAAAGCTGTGTCCGGCCCCCAAGGGCGTCCAGCTTTGGGTGACGATCCCCAGCTTTTCATGCAGGCTGCGCAATTCCGGCTGCTGCAGGCGCGGGTTGATCTCGATCTGGTTCAGCGCCGGGGTCACACCGGTTTCCCCGATCAACCGCTCCAGATGCGGCGCGTTGAAGTTGGCCACCCCGATGGACAGCGCGCGCCCCTCTTCCCGCAGCCGGATCAGCGCGCGCCATGTGTCGATATACAGATCCCGCGCCGGACAGGGCCAGTGGATCAGCAAGAGATCCACCTGTTCCAATTCCAACCGCGCCAGGCCTTCCCCGGCCGCCCGCAGGGTGGCATCAAACCCCTGTGCGTTGTTCCAGATCTTGGTCGTGACGAACACCTTATCGCGCGGCAGGCCACTGGCGCGAACCCCCGCGCCCTGCCCGACCTCGTTGCCATAGGCGGCGGCGCCATCGACCAGCCGGTAGCCCAGCCGCAGCGCGGTGGCGACTGTGTCGCTGGTGGTGGGGGCGGGCACCTGCCACAGGCCAAAGCCCAATTGCGGCATCTGGTGGCCGTCGTTCAGCGTCAGCAGGGGGCTGGTCATGGCAGGGCCTTTCCTTGGGTCGTGCCCAGCAAACCCCCAGGGCGCGGCAGGCGCAAGACGAAACAGCCCGCCCCGGGGGCACGGAACGAGCTGCGGTAGACCGGCTTTGAAAGGTCAGCCCTTCTTCAGCACCCGGCTGCCAAGCAGCTCGGCGATCTGCACCGCGTTCAGCGCCGCCCCCTTGCGCAGGTTGTCAGAGACACACCACAGGTTCAGCCCGTTGTCGATGGTGCTGTCCTCGCGCACGCGGGACACATAGGTGGCGTATTCGCCGACACACTCGATCGGCGTGATGTAGCCGCCGTTCTCGCGCTTGTCGATCAGCATCACCCCCGGCGCCTCGCGCAGGATGTCCTGCGCCTCTTGCCAGTCCAGCGGCTCTTCAAACTCGATGTTGATCGACTCGCTGTGCCCCACGAACACCGGCACCCGCACACAGGTCGCCGTCACCCTGATCTTCGGATCGAGGATCTTCTTGGTCTCGGCCACCATCTTCCACTCTTCCTTGGTCTCGCCGGAATCAAGGAAAACGTCGATATGCGGGATCACGTTGAAGGCAATCTGCTTGGTGAATTTGCTGGGCGGCACTTCCTTGACCGGGTTGTAGACCGCCTTGGTCTGCTCCCACAGCTCGTCCATGCCTTCTTTGCCGGCCCCGGACACCGACTGATAGGTCGACACCACCACCCGCTTGATCCGCGCCCGGTCATGCAAGGGCTTCAGCGCCACCACCATCTGCGCTGTGGAACAGTTCGGGTTGGCGATGATGTTGCGCTTGGCATAGCCCATGATCGCATCTGCGTTCACTTCCGGCACGATCAACGGCACGTCATGGTCATAGCGGTACAAGGACGAGTTATCGATCACCACACAGC
>JBATAV010000062.1:0-2222 GCA_049662025.1 Paracoccaceae bacterium
GGGATCATGTGCTGCGCTTGGCGGAAGGGTTCCGCAATCCGGCTGTAGAGCTTCCCGAGGAGGCCGCCTTCTTTGCCACCCGCCCCCTTGATGGCGACCCCGAGGCGCTGCGCGAGGTGGGCCTGAACGCCCAGAACATTCGCAAGGGAGACGTGCTGCGGCTGACGGCACTGCAATTCAGCCAAATGCGCGAGCGGCCGTCAGGGCTTGTCTATGATGTGCGCTGCGACACCGTCGAGCACGACCCCCGGCCCGCCTGGGAGTGGACCCTGACGCTGTTTGGCAACGGATACAGCCCGACGCTGCACAATCTGGTTCTGGTCACCGACTGTGCCATCGAGATGGACGACATGGTGCGCGTCGAAGGGACGCTTATCTTCATGACCGGACCGGGCGAGGCCCGCATCTCTGCCCTGCCAGGGGCCACGCTGGGCGATCCGGAGGCAAAATGCGATCCAACCCGCCGGGTGCGGCTGATGACGCCTGGCGATCTTGCCCTGCCGGCCAATCTGACCTTGTCCAATGTATCGGCAGTGGCCGGGGGGGCGATCCGGCTGGAAGAAAGCTCCGACCTGTGGATTGCCACGCACAACGGACTGGTGCTGCATGCAGGAGGCACGGTGATAGCCGAGGGGGTGCACCGCTTCACCCAGTGCCCGACCGAGGCCCCGTCCGATGCGCTGATGCCCGCGATGCAGGTGATTTCCCACACGCTGCCAAATCTGTCTGGCGTACTGTCCCCTCCGGCCAAACCGCGAAAGAAGACCGATCTGCCGGGCAAGGCCAAGGGCCGCATGAAGATGGACAGCGAGGTCCGTCCGGGCAGCTGAGAGGCTGATCCAAGCGCCCATGTCTGCACTACGACGAAGCCCTCGGTCGACCCCTTTCAGATCGGCGAACCTTGTTCAGCAAGCCTGGATTCAAAGGGTTGGGCGGCAACGCACGGCGTGTTTATGCGTTGGCCCAATTTTTGTAGGCATCTCGCATTCCCTGCCCTGCCATGGGTAGAAACCGTCGATCATGTATCACAAATCACTGTTCCTACCCCCAGCCCCACCTCTCACTAAATTGTTCTACTCTAGGCACTATCGGGGCTACCTAGTTCGGCGCGCCGCGCACTATATGCTTGCATATTTTGCTAGCGCGCTCTATCTTTCCGGGATGAACAGCAAGCACCGAAAGACCCTTGCTGCCGTCTTCACCGATCCGGTGTCAGGCATCATTGAGTGGGTGGCTGTCGAAAGTCTATTGCTGGCCACAGGGGCGCGGCTGATCGAAGGACGGGGATCGCGGGTGCGGTTCGAGAAGGATGGCGAGGTCGCGACATTCCACCGCCCGCACCCTGCCAAGGAAGCCAAGCGTTACCAGCTGCGCGATGCCCGCGACTTTCTGGAACGCATCGGGGTTAGACCATGACCAACACCATGACCTACAAGGGCTATGCCGCCCGGATCGACTACGAAGACGAAGACGGAATCTTCACGGGCCGGATTGCCGGTATCCGCGACGGGGTGGGCTTTCATGCCGACACCGTGGAAAGGCTGCGTGACGCCTTCCATGAGGCGGTCGAAGACTACGTTGAGACCTGCGCCAGGATCGGCAAGAAACCGCAGAAGGCCTATTCAGGGCAGGTCATGTTCCGCGTCAGCCCCGAAGTTCACCGCAAGGCCGCCCTCGCCGCTGAGCTGTCAGGCAAGAGCCTGAACCAGTGGGCCGAAGAGGTGCTTGATCGCGCCGCCGGGTAAAAGAACAATGTTGGATCAGTAAGACGAGAAGCATTGATGATGACCTGCGCGCGACGCAGCAAGCTTGCCCAAAAGAGCGGTTCAGGACGCCATCCGCCGAAAGGTTTCACTGCCCACGACCAGTTCGTCGAAAGTGCCCTGCGCGGCCAGCCTGCCATCCTCCAGCAGGAAAATCGTGTCGCAGGCCCTCACCGTGGTCAGCCGGTGGGCGATCATGATGATCGTCTTGGCATGGGCAAGGTTCGTCACCGCATCCATCACCGCCCGTTCGGTCAGATTGTCGAGCGCCGAGGTCGCCTCATCCAGGATCAGCACGGAAGGATCGTGGTAAAGAGCGCGGGCAATGCCGATGCGCTGACGCTGCCCGCCCGACAGGCGCACACCGCGTTCCCCCACCTCGGTGTCATAACCCTGAGGCAGGTCGCGGATGACAAAGTCATGCAATTCCGCCAGCCGTGCAGCGCGTTCGACCGCCGC
>JBATAV010000063.1:0-10759 GCA_049662025.1 Paracoccaceae bacterium
CCATCACCGGATAGCGCGCATCAGGCGACACGTTCAGCGGCGGGCAGAACGCCTTGGCCTCGGCAGTGGACAGCCAGCGGTTGTCAACGCCGTTCAGCCGGTTGGAATGGATGTGGCGCTGGAACGATTGCACGTCATGCACGTTATGCGCCAACATCATCACGCCGCGCTTGGAATACATGATGTTGTAGTTCAGCTCGGTCGACAGATTATCCCACAGATCCAGCGCGTGATCATAAAGTTTCGCGCTTTCGTCATAGAGATAGTTCGACCGGATGATCGTCGTGTTGCGGCCCGTATTGCCGCCGCCCAGCCAGCCCTTTTCAATCACCGCGACATTGGTGATGCCATGTTCTTTGGCCAAGTAATAGGCGGCCCCCAGACCGTGCCCACCGGCACCGACGATGATGACATCGTATTCCTTTTTCGGCTGGGCGTCGGGCCATTGCTCGGTCCAGTTCTTGTTGCCGGTCAGGGCATTCTTCAGCAGCGACATGGCAGAGAAATGGGTCATCGCGGGGCCTTTCGGGACGGGCGGTTCGACATGATTGGCCATCATCGCAAAGTGCGGGTTTTTTCACTGTATGGATGCGTCATAATAGCGTTATGATTGCGCCATCCGAGACGGAGGCCCGCCGTGCCCGCATCCCCCACACCCCGCCTGCGCGTGGGCTTCATCCTGGCGCCGCGCTTTACACTGTGCGCATTTGCCAATTTCGTCGATGTGCTGCGGCTGGCCGCAGATGAGGGGGACCGGTCGCGCCCCATCCTGTGCCGCTGGAGGGTTTTGTCATCGACGATGGATCCGGTGTCGTCCAGCAGCGGAATCGTGGTGCAACCGGAGGAGCGGTTGGGCGATCCGACGCGGTTCGACTATATCGTGGTGATCGGCGGTCTGATGCAGGAGTTGGAGCAGTTGGCCCCAGCCTATGTCAGCTTTCTGCAGCGTGCGGCGGGGGCGGGGGTGCCTTTGGTGGGGGTTTGCACCGGGGCGTTTGTGCTGCACCGGGCGGGGCTGATGCAGGGCTATCGCGCCTGTGTCAGCTGGTTTCACCATAATGACTTTCTGGAGCAGTTCACCGGGATCACCCCGGTGTCCGATCAGATCTTTGTGGTGGATCGCGATCGGCTGACTTGCTCGGGCGGGACCAGTTCGGCCCAGCTGGCGGCGTTTCTGGTGGATCGACACATCGGGCGGGCGGCGTCGAAGAAGAGCCTGGCGATCATGATGATTGATGAGACGATGGCGGCAGAGCGCCCGCAGCCGGGGATGCCGTTGGAGCTGACCACGGCGGACCCTTTGGTCAGGAAGGCGCTCTTGATGATGCAGCAGCGGCTGGACACACCGTTGACGGTGTCCGCGCTGGCCGATCATCTGAAGGTCAGCCGCCGCAAGCTGGAGCGGCATTTTACCGAAGCCTTATCGCTGACGCCCTCGGATGCCGGCAAAAAGATCCGGCTGGCGCATGCGGAACTGCTGTTGTCGCGCAGCGAGCGGTCGGTGACGCAGGTGGCGCAAGACACCGGGTTCACTGATGTCTCGCACCTGATCCGGGTGTTCCGGGCCACGCATGGCACCACACCGGAGGCGTGGCGCAGAGCGCAGGTGGTCTAGCGGGCCTTCTTGCGGGTCAGGAAGGCAAGCGCCGCAAACAGCAGGATCGAAAGCGCCAGAAGCATCGTGGCGGCGGCCATGATCGTCGGGTTGATCTGGTCACGGATGCCCGAGAACATCTGCACTGGCAAGGTGCGCTGTTCGGCTGCAGTCAGGAACAGGGCAACCACCACCTCGTCGAACGAGGTCGCAAAGGCGAAGATCGCGCCCGAGATCACGCCGGGAAGGATGTTTGGCAAGGTCACCCGGAAGAACGCCGACATTCCCGAGGCACCCAGGCTGTTGGCCGCCCGCGTCAGGTTGGTGTCATAGGTCGAGAGTGTGGCGGTGACGGTGATCACCACGAAGGGTGTGGCAAGGGCGGTATGGGCAAAGACCAGACCGGCGCGGGTGTTGGTCAGGCCGAACTGACCGAAGAACAGGTAGCTGCCGACTGCGACGATCACGATCGGCACGATCATCGGAGAAATCAGCAGCGCCATCACGAAGCGCCGGGCCGGGAAATCCGGCCGGGCGATGCCCAGTGCGGCCAGTGTGCCCAGTGTGGTGGCGAAGATCGTGGTCAGCACCGCAGCGATGCCGGAGTTGACCATGGCATCGAACCAGCGCGGGTTGCCGAACAGATCGGCATACCAGCGCAGGGAGTATTCGCGCACCGGCAGGGTGAAGAACGGGTCTTTCGAGAATGACAGTGGCACGATGATGAACAGGGGCGCGATCAGGAACAGCATAACCAGGATGGCGAAGACCACCACCAGGATACGCATCATCCGCTCGGACGGGGTCGCATAGGACGGAAGCCACATGATGATTACCCCAGTTTGATCTTGTCAGCGCCGACAAGGCGCAGGAACAGGCCATAGATTGCCAGCGTCACAATCAGCAGAACCACTCCCAAAGCGGCAGCAAGGCCCCAGTTCAGATCGCGGTTGATGTAGGTCGAGATGAAGTTCGACACCATCTGGTCCTGCGGACCACCGACCAGCGCGGGGGTGATGTAGTAGCCAAGTGATAGGATGAAGGTCATCAGGCAGCCCGCCACCACTCCCGGCAGGGTCTGCGGCGCATAGATCCGCCAGAAGGCGGAAGTGGGTCCCGCGCCAAGCGAGCGCGCGGCGCGCAGTTGCGTTGGCTGGATCGACCGCATCACCGAATAGATCGGCAGGATGGTGAAGGGTAACTGGATATGCGTCATCGCGGTGACGGTGCCGACGCGGGTGAAGATCAGCTGCACCTTCTCCGCCGTCAGATGCAGCCCCATCAGGATCGAGTTGATCACCCCATCAGATTGCAACAGCACGACCCAGGCCGTGGTCCGGACCAGAAGCGAGGTCCAGAGCGGCAGGAGCACCATCAGCATCATCACCGCCGCGATGGTTTTCGGCGCGATGGTCAGCACATAGGCGACCGGATAACCCAGGATCAGGGTAAAGGCGGTGACCATTACGGCCACCAGCAGGGTGCGGCCCAGAACTGACAGGAAGATTGCCTGATCGGGTTGAACCCTTTCCAGCCCGCCAGTGGGCGATTGCTTCAGATCCACAGCGGTCAATAGGTAATAGGGGGTCAGGCCCGCGCCGTTGCGCTGGATCACCGCCCAGGTTTCGGGCTTGGCCCAGAGGTTGCTTTGGGCAAGGAATTTCTCGCGGTAGGGTCCGGCGTCCATCACCGCCACCATGCGCGCGGCGGCCAGGACCTTGCTGCGCATGCCCGAGATTTCATAGTTCAGCCGCTTGCCCACCAAGGCGGCGGTGCTGTTTTCCTGCGCGATCTTCAGATCAGCGGCCAGAGCGGCAAAGACCGCTTCATCCGGGGTCGAGGTGCCGTCCCAGCCCTGCAGCGCGGTCAGGGTCTGCGGCAGCACGGTCTTGGTTTCGGGGTTATCCACCGCTGTGACCAGCAGGTAGAGGATCGGCGCGACGAAGGCGACGACCAGAAAGGCCACCAAGGGCAGCGCCAGAGAGAAGGCGGCACGGCGGGCCGGGCGGGCGGCGCGGCGGACGGCGACGAAGGTGCGGATCCGTTCGATATCGGGGGTGGCGGTCATCGCTCAGCCCTCCAGCAAACGGCAATCGGTGGCCCGGCAGGCCAGATGCACGGTCTCTCCGGTCGCAAAGATGCGAGCGGCTGCAATCGGAATACGGGCGGTGACGGTCTGGCCGCCAAACGCCTCGACCGACAGGCGCATGTGATCGCCGAGGAAGAACACATCCGTCGCCGTGCCGGAAAAGAGGTTGGCGCCGGGTGGGGTCTGGTCACCGGCCAACATGATGTTCTCGGGACGCACCGACAGCGACAGATCGCCCCCGGCGGTCACCTTCGCGTCGGTCGCCTTCAGCGTGGTGCCATCGGCCATCTTGACCACGGCCAAGCCCGCTTCACGGCCCATCAGGCTGCAGCGCATGGTGTTGTTCTCGCCGATGAACCCGGCGACGAACCGGTTTTCCGGCGCGTTATACAGGGTCTTGGGATCGGCCAATTGCTGGATGCGGCCATCGTGGAACACGGCGATCCGGTCTGACATGGTCAGCGCCTCGGACTGGTCATGGGTGACGTAGACCATGGTGATGCCGAGGCTGGTTTGCAGATGCTTGATTTCGATCTGCATCCGTTCGCGCAGCTGCTTGTCCAAGGCACCCAGGGGTTCGTCCATGAGAACGAGCGAGGGTTCGAATACAAGCGCGCGGGCCAAGGCGACGCGTTGCTGTTGGCCGCCCGACAGCTGCGCGGGTTTGCGGTCACCCATTGCCTCCAGGCTGACGCGACCCAAGGCACGTTTCACCTTTTCGCGCGCGGCATCGCCCTTGATGCCGCGATAGCGCAACGGGAAGGCGACGTTTTCGGCCACGGTCATATGCGGGAAAAGGGCATAGTTCTGGAACACGAAACCGATGTTGCGCTTTTCCGGTGGCAGCTTTTCCACCGGCTTGCCGTCGAGGAGGATATGCCCCAGCGTCGGGCGTTCAAACCCGCCCAGCATCATCAGCGTGGTGGTCTTGCCCGAGCCTGACGGCCCGAGCATGGTCAGAAACTCGCCCTTGGAGACATCCAGGTTGAGGTCTTTGACCACATACTGGATGCCATCGTAGGATTTCTTGACCTGGGTAAAGCGGACGAGCGCATCCGCCGTATTGCCCGTCGCGGTCGTGCGGCTTTGCAAAGCGGTCATGATGCGCTCTCCTGTTCTTGGGCGTTACTGGGCCAGCCAGGTGGTGAAGCGCTTGCGGATCTCATCGCCGTTGTCGGCCCAGAAGGCGTTGTCCAGCGTCAGGGCAACGGTCAGGTTTTCCGGGCTGGTCGGCAGGTTCGCGGCGTCTTCCGGCGTCACGAATTCGGCGGCCGATTTGCGCACCGGGCCGTAGGGGATGTATTTGGTGGTCCCCGCCAGAACCTGCGGATCGACGGCGTATTTGATGAAGGCCATCGAGGCCGCGATGTCCTTGGCGCCCTTCGGGATCGCCCAGTAGTTCGAGTCAAGGATCTGGTTGTCCCAGACGATCTTGAAGTCCTGGCCTTCCTTGTTGGCGTTGTAGATGCGGCCGTTCCAAGCCGTGGTCATCACGACTTCACCCGAGGCCAAGAGCTGCGGCGCCTGCGCACCGGCTTCCCACCAGACGATATCGCCCTTGATGGTGTCGAGTTTGGCAAAGGCGCGGTCCAGGCCTTCGGGGGTGCCGAGCACTTCATAGACCTGATCGGCGGGGACGCCATCGGCCAGCAAGGCGAATTCCAGGTTGGTCGCCGGGTTCTTCCACAACCCGCGCTTGCCGGGGAATTTGGTGGTGTCGAACAGGTCGGCGATCACGGTGGGTCCATCTGCCATCGCCGCGCCATTATAGGCCAGCGATGTCGAGTAGACGATGGTGCCGACGCCGCAATCCGAGGTGGTGCCGTCCAGCCAGTCTTCCTTGGGGCCGATCTGCGCCCAGTCGATCTTCTCGAAGATGCCTTCGTCGCAGCCTTGCAGCAGGGTCGGGGCATCGACATCGACCACGTCGATGGTGGTGTTGCCGGATTCGATCATCGCGGCGATCTTGGCGATCTCGCCGCCGTATTCCTGCTCATCCACCTTGATGCCGGTGGCAGCGGTATAGGTCTCGAACACCGCCTTGCGCTGCGCTTCCTGATAGGCGCCGCCAAAGCTCATCACCGAGATCGAGCCTTCGGCGAAGGCGGGCGCTGTGGTCATGGCCATCAGGCCCAGAACCGTCAGCGCGCGGCGCGTGATTGCGGATGTCATCGAAAATCCTCCTCTGGATGGGTCACCTGCCCGCGGGGTGCGTTGGCAGGGCAGTTGCACAAGCCGGGCTCCTCTTCCCGGCTTGCGCGATTTTGACTTTGGCGGGTGGGATCAGCCCTTGCCCTTGATGATCAGATGATCGGGGCCATAGGCAAAACCGGTGATGTTGGTGTTGCCCTTGTTGCCCTCGTCGGTGATCACCAGGATGTCATGCTCGCGGTAGCCACCGGCGCCGGGCAGGTGGTTCGGAACGGTGATCATCGGCTCCATCGAGACGACCATTCCGGCTTCCAGCACGGTGTCGCAGTCTTCGCGCAGTTCCAGCCCGGCTTCGCGGCCATAGTAGTGGCACAGCACCCCGAACGAGTGGCCGTAACCGAAGCTGCGGTATTGCAGCAGGTTTTCAGCGGCATACATCTCGTTCAGTTCCTTGGCGATGTCGCTGCACTTGGCGCCGGGCACCAGCAGTTCTTTGCCCCGGTCATGCACGGCGCAGTTGATGTTCCACAGGCGGGTATGCTCGTCGCTGGCCTCTTCGGAGAACAGCGTGCGCTCCAGCGCGACGTAGTAGCCCGCGACCATCGGGAAGCAGTTCAGCGAAAGGATATCGCCCTTCTGGATCTTGCGGCTGGTCACCGGATTGTGCGCGCCATCGGTGTTGAGGCCCGACTGGAACCAGGTCCAGGTGTCGACGAGTTCGCCATGCGGCCAGACCTTGGCAATTTCGCGGACCATGGTGGCGGTGGAGTGCAGGGCGACCTCATGCTCGGGCACGCCGACGCCGATCGCTTCGACGCAGGCGGCGCCGCCGATGTCGGCGATGCGGGTCATCTTGGTGATATGGGCGATTTCCTCGGCCGACTTGATCATCCGCAGACGCATCGATGGGGCGGCGATATCGACGAATTCCATCTGCGGGAATTCGGATTTAAGCAGGTTCAGGGTGTCGATATTGATGTGATCAAACTCGATCCCTAGCCGCTTGACGCCGCCGGTCAGGCCACGGATGGCATGAAAATAATTGTCTTTCTGCCAGTCGGTGTAGGTGACGTTCTTGCCGCCGAAGGTCCGGCGCCAGGGTTGGCCGCCATCAATGCCGGCGCTGATCGAAGTGGCGATGTTGTGATCGACCAGAAAGCCGTAGC
The DNA here is from genome assembly GCA_049662025.1 of Paracoccaceae bacterium. GTDB lineage: Bacteria > Pseudomonadota > Alphaproteobacteria > Rhodobacterales > Rhodobacteraceae > Pseudogemmobacter. Next base: position 7,001 of record JBATAV010000063.1, read on the forward strand.
GGCGCCCGAAGTAGCAGAACAGGAAGTCGGAATAGTAGTTGATGCAATGGTAGCTGGTGAACAGCGCTGCATCGACTCCGGCGCCGGCCATATGGCCGCGGATGGCGTCGAGGCGACGCTGCATCTCGGCGTCGGAAAAGGTCGGCACCGCCTTTTCGCCGTTGTCCACATAGTTCTGAAGCCGTTCACGCTGCATCCTATCCTCCAGGCAAATTCGAGGGCCGATACTGGCCCGTTGTGCGTTCACAAAGCCCCCCGGGACCGGGTCTTGTCAAAAGACCATATCTCACCGTAGCATGAGCAAAACTAATGTCGGGTAGGCTGCCATGGTGACCCCCCCGCTGAATGCCCTGCGCGCCTTCGAGGCGGTGGCCCGGCTGGGGTCGTTCAAGGCCGCAGCCGATGCGCTGTTCGTGACGCAATCGGCCGTCAGCCATCAGATCCGCAATGTCGAGAACTGGCTGGGCAAGCCCTTGTTTATGCGCGAAGGAAACCGGACGCGGTTGTTGCCCGACGGGGTCGATCTGGCGCGCAGCCTGTCGGTTTCGCTGACCGAGATCGAGGCGGCCTGCCACCGCGCCCGAGCCAACCAGACCAGCCAGGCGCTGGTGATCGCGGCGATTCCGTCGGTGGCGATGTGCTGGCTGATACCGCGGCTGAGCCGGTTTCGCGCGAAGCATCCGGACATCGAAATCCGTATCGTCTATGCCATGCATGGCCGCGACATCAATTTTCAGGACGTGCACCTGGCTTTTGTGTTTGCCCCGGTGGCGCCGATTCTTGGCGGGATTGCCGGCGCGTTCTTCCTGAGCGGGGAAAGCGCACCGGTCTGCAGCCCGGCGCTGCTGCACCGGCTGGGTGTCGGGGCCGGAACGGCGGCAGAGCTGCTTGCGCTTGGGCTTTTGCATGACGGCGACACGTCAGGCTGGAAAGCCTGGCTGCAAGAAATGGGAGCGGATGCCGAGGGCGCCATTCCCGGCGCGACTTTCGAGGATTTCAACCTGTTGCGCGCCGCCGCACTGTCGGGGCAGGGTGTCGCGCTTTGCCCGCTGGCGATGGTGCAGCCCGACTTGCAGACGGCCAGTCTTGTGCAGTTGTCGGACCACACCATCAGCTATGGATCGGACTATTACCTGCTGTCGACCACCACGGCGGGGCCGCAGGTGGCGCGTCAGGCGAAGATCTTCTGCGACTGGGCCATGCTGGAACGGGAAAAGCCGCTTTCCGCGCCCGTCTCAGGCCGGGCGGGCGACCGGTAGCGGCCGGGTGTGGCGCATCAGCCGCCGCTCGACCAGACGGATGATGCCGGTCAACAGCAGGTTCAGCGCCAGATAGATCACACCGGCGATGGCAAAGACCTCGAAGATGGCGAAGGTCTGACTCATCAGGCGTTTGGCGTAGCCGGTGATTTCCAGCACAGTGATGGTGGAGGCAAGGCTGGTGCCCTTGACCAGCAGGATCACCTCGTTGCCATAGGCGGGCAGGGCCTGACGGATGGCCAGCGGAAATTCGATCCGGCGAAAGAGCATCCAGCGTGACATGCCGCTGGCCTGTGCCGCCTCGACCAGGCCCTTGGGCAAGGACAGAAACCCGCCGCGCAGGATTTCAGAGGTATAGGCGGCGGTGTTCAGTGCCAGCGCCAGCACCGCGCAGCGCGATCCTTCGGAGAAAATCCACCAGAGCGCGGGGATGTTTCGAACAAAATCGAATTCGCCGAGACCGTAGTAGAAAAGGAAGATTTGCACCAGGAGCGGTGTGCCGCGAAAGAGCGTGCTATAGCCTTTGGCAAAGCCGCGCACCGCGCCGGTTTCGGACAGGCGCATGACGGCTAGGCCAAGGCCAAGGTTGAAACCGATCACCACCGAAAGCCCGGTCAGGGCCAGAGTGACCCACAGGCCTTTGACAAGTTGCGGCACGGCAAGCTGGATCAGGTCCATCGGTCAGGCCTTCTTGCGAAATTGCAGCAGGCGTTCGATCTTGTCGAAGCCGACCTGGGTGGTCAGGGTGATCGTCAGATAGACGCAGGCGGCGATCATGTAGAACACAAACGGATGGTGGGTGGAGTTGGCGCCGATATAGGAGGTGCGCATCAATTCCTGCAGGCCGACGACCGAGACCAGCGCGGTGTCCTTGATGGTGGTCTGCCAGATGTTGTTTAGCCCCGGCACGGCGATGCGCATCATCTGTGGAAAGATGATGCGGCGAAAGATCCGCCCGCGTCGCAGGCCCAGGGCACGGGCAGCCTCAAGATGCCCTTGCGGGATCGAGGCCAGCGCGCCGCGCACCACTTCGGTGGAATAGGCGCCGCAGATTGCACCGATGGCGATCACGGCGATGACAAAGGCATAGCCGGTCTGGGCAAAGCCGGCAAAGCCGAAGGCCTTGGCGATGTTGGTCACCAGTTCGACCGAGGAAAAGAACAGAAGGTAGATGATCAGCAATTCCGGCACGCCGCGGATGACCGAGGTATAGCCATCGACCAGCCAATGCAACACCGGCACGCGCCCCCATTTCGTCACCCCGCAGAGCGTGCCGATCAAAAGGCCAAGCGCCATGGCCGCGACGCTGACCGCCACGGTGATCATCGCACCGCGGGTGATGGCGCCGAACCAGCCATCGGTCCAGAGCTGTGCCAAGCTGAATTCCATGTCGTCCCCTTTGTCGGGAAAGCGCGGCCCACCGGAGCGGGCCGCGCGTTTAGATCACTGGCAGGGGCGCGACAGGTCGATCTTGAACCACTTTTCGCTGGCCTTGCTGATCGAGCCATCGGCAATCAGCTCACACAGAGCGGTGTCGATCTGGGCCTTCAGCTCGGTGTTGGACTGCGCCATGCCGACGCCGATGCCCTCGCCCAGCGTCGCATCATAAGCGCTGGGGATGCTGGCTTCGGCCATGGTGAAGTCTGCGCCTTCGGGCTTGTTCAGGAAATCCTGGTCGGCGGTGGCATCGGCAAAGGCAGCGTCGATGCGACCGCTTGACAGGTCGATCCACTGCTGATCCAGCGTGTCATAGGTGCGCAGATCGGCGCCCGGGATCAGCTTGGCGATGAAGTTCGCATGGGTCGTTGCGGCCTGCGCGCCGATCTTCTTGCCGTCCAATGCGGTCAGCAGCGCGGGGATGTCGGAGATTGCGGCCAGATCGGAATCCTTGCGGACGACGAAACGGTTGGGGAATTCCGCATAGCCGACCGAGAAGGCGATCTGCTTTTTCCGCTCTTCGGTGATCGACATGCCCGAGATGATCACGTCGAACTGGTTGGCCTGCAGTGCCGGGATCAGCCCGTCGAATGCCTGCACGACAAAGACACATTCCTTGTCCAGCTTGGCGCAGAGGAGTGCTCCGACATCGGCGTCAAAGCCGGTGACGTTGCCGGCGGCATCGGCCATGCTCCAGGGCGGATAGGCGCCTTCGGTGCCGATCTTCAACTGGCCTTCGGCCTGTGCCACTGTCGCCATTCCGGCGATCACGGCGACTGCAGCGAGAAACTTCATCTTCATTCCTATTCTCCTGGTTGGGTGTTTTCGTAGGTATCATTGCGCGGGCGGCGCGCCGCCCACGGGTCGTCAGAAAGTGCGCGCCAGGAATTGGCGCAGACGGTCGGATTTCGGCTGGTTGAAGAGGTCGGCGGGCGAGCCCTCTTCCTCGACCACGCCTTTGTGCAGGAACATCACCTTGTGCGAGACTTCGCGGGCGAATTGCATCTCATGCGTGACCAGGATCATGGTATTGCCCTCTTCGGCCAACTGGCGGATGACGCGC
>JBATAV010000064.1:0-32496 GCA_049662025.1 Paracoccaceae bacterium
GTGTCATCCCTGTCGTCGCCGCCACTAGGTCGCCCAAGACCGCCCCGTCGCGCAGCCATTGGTCGGTCACCGGTGCTGGCCGCAGCGAAAGCGAGATCACCCGGTTGCGCGCAGGCGACGGGGGCGGGGTATCCTCCCAGCATTCAATTCCCGTCGGCGGCAATTTCAGCGCAGCCAACAGCGTGCGCAGGCGGAATTGCGGATGCGCCTCATGGGTCAGGGCGTCATCCATCCCCTCCCAGACGTCGGCGGGCAGATCGAAATCGAAACCGGGCAGCACCACTGCGCCCTGCGGCAACCCCGCCACCGCCTGCATCAGCATAGCGGTGGTGCCACGCGATCCGGTCGATCCGGCCAGAATGACCGGGTCCACGGGCGGCTGATCCTGCCAACGGGCGATCAGGCGCTGCACGGCCAGCCGCTGGCGGGTTTCGGCGTCGGGGCGGCTGTCTTCGGCAAAGAACCCCTCGGCCAAGGTCAGAAAGCGCTGGGCTCGCGCCCAATGCGCCGAGTGCTCCGACACATCTAGCCCGGCCACCCGCTGCGCTGACACGCCTTCGCCGCGCATTTCGTCCATCAATCCGGCCAGACTGTCGGCCAGATCGAAAAGCGCACTTCGCGGCGCAAGACCGGGGTCGGTCTTCAACAACCGGTCGATCAGCACTGCCAACTCCAGCCGTCGACCCAGTGCCGAAGCGGGCTTTTCCGCGCCTGCCAGCAAAGGGTCTTCCGCCAGTTCGGTGATCAGCCGCAGGCGGGGCAGGAAGCCGGCCCCCCGTCCGGCAAAAAGCGCGGTCAGCCGCCGCCGCATCCGCGCGGTGTTCACGATCACCGTCACCCGCGCCAGCCTTTCCGGCGCGCCCGGGCCAATCCGGGCGATCAGGCCGTCCAGAAGTCGTGCGGGGAAATCCACGCCGGGCGGCAGGCCAAAGACGCGCGGTCCGGGGCTCGGGAACATCATGCCTCGCCCCTCAACAGCGCCTCGGCCTCGGCCAGCCCTTCGGGGCTGCCGACATCGCACCAGTCGCCATCGTAGGGCAGGGCATAGGCTCGGCCCGCCGCAATCATCCCATTCCAGATGGCGTTCAGCGAGAACACCTCCTCGGGCCAGGCCGCCACGGCCTCGGTCTGCAGGATCTGGGCGCCAAGATACAGCACTCCCGCCGCCTCTCTGGCACGCGCGATCCGGCCCCTGGCATCCACAACGAAATCGGCCCTCGTGCCGCGCCCTCTCACGCGCGCCACGTCCTGCACCAGCAACAGCGCGTCCATCTTGTCCGGGCGCCAGGCGTCCCGCAGCAGCGCAAGCGGATTGGCCCCGCGCCAGACCGCATCGGGGTTCAGCGTCATCACCGGCCCTGGCCCAAGCAAGGGCAAAGCGCGTTTCAACCCGCCGCCAGTTTCCAGAATGACGCCGGCTTCGGCGCTGATCTTCACCCTGGTCCCGGCAAGATAGTCGGCAACCTTCCCGCTCAGATAATGCGTGTTGACCACGATCGGCCCCGCCCCGGCCTCGCGCGCCAGATCAAGTGCACGGTCCAGCAGCGGCCGCCCCAGCACAGGGATCAACGGCTTCGGCCGATCCGCCGTCAGCGCGCCCATCCGCGCGCCGAACCCGGCGGCGAACAGCATCAAGGGGAAAGCGTCGTGCCGCATCTGGCGATGATCCGTGACAGGTTATCGGGGGTGGGTTCGGGCAGCAGTCGCAGGCATTCGGCACGCAGGGCAGCCAGTTCGGGGTGGTCAAGATTGCGCATCAGCTGGCCCCAGACCCGCGGGATCAGAGCCACATATCCCGGCTTTCCCGCCACTAGGCAAAGCCGGGCAAAGATGCCCAGAATACGCAGCGCGCGCTGGGCGCCAAGCGTGGCATAGGCAGCGTCCAGATCGGCCAACGAAACGCCCTTGCCGGCGGCAAAGCGCGCCTTGCCCGCCGCTTCGGTGCCCGGCGCAACGTCCCGCCTCGCGTCCTGCAAAAGCGAGACGAGATCATAGCCCGGTTGCCCCATCTGCGCCTGCTGAAAGTCCAGCACACCCACCCGCGCCACACCATTTCGGCCGGGCAACCACAGCAGGTTTCCGGCATGATAGTCCCGCAGGATCAGGATCCGCGTCGCATCGGCATGGGCGGCCAAGGCGTCAGTCAGCCGTGTGCTGAAATCACCCGCATCGGGCCTTTGGCCAGTGATGGCGCCCGCATACCAGTCGGGCGCAAAGCCCGCCGCCGCCGCCCAGTCCGCAGCAGACAGGTCCGGCACCCCGCCCGGTGGTGGGTTGCCCTGCACCACCAGAAGCCCATCGACTGCAGCCTCGTATAGCACGCGCTCTTGCCCCGGATCTGCCTCCAGCACGCGGGTGAAAAGCGCGTCGCCCAGGTCTTCCAGCAACAACAGGCCCAGCGCCGCATCGCCCTCCAGTATCTGCGGCGAAGACAGGCCCAGCGCCGCCAGATGCGCGGCGATACGGATGAAATCCTCCACATCCTCGCCCGAACCGGGCGGCGCATCCATCAGCACGGCGGTTTGCGTCCCCTGCGTCAAACGCTGGTAGCTGCGGGCCGAGGCGTCGCCGGCCAGATGCGCCCGGTCGGCAGCCCCCCAGCCCGCCCGCAGCAGAAAGGCGCGCGTAAGGTCCTCGCGGTCGGCACTCATGCCACCGTCTCCATCAGATGGCGCAACAGCATGTCCGACGCACCCGTCACCACCGCCCGCCGGGCATCGCCCTGATGCGCCAAGATCAGCCGGATCGGATGCGGCGGCACATAGGACCCCAGCCGGTCGGGCCATTCGATCAGCACGATCGCGGTTTCCATCGCGTCGACCAACCCCAGCTCCACCACTTCGTCCGGGCTGGTCAGGCGGTACAGATCGGCATGCCAGATCTCTCCCGAAGGCCCATCATAGCATTGCACCAGCGTAAAACTCGGCGAGGGCACTTCGGTCGCGGCACCAACAATCGCCCGAATCGCCGCGCGCGCCACATGCGACTTGCCCGCGCCGACCGGGCCTTCCAGCAGCAGGGTATCGCCGGGCCGCAATGCCCGGCCCAGCGCCGCGCCGAACCGGCTGGCGCAATCTTCGTCACGAAGCAGAAACTCGGCACATCCGGGCTGGGGCATGGGGCGAATCTAACCGCCCCTCCGCCGATCGCAAGCCGGATCGCACCTCAAATCTCATCCGGATCAGGCGATCAGCACGGCCTGCGCCAGCGGCTCGTCTTCGACAACGCGATCGGCCCGCCGTTGCAGCGAGAAGGACACCAGCGTCGAGCCATGCGGAACCGGGCTTACCCGACAGGACACCAGACGCCCATCCAGCAGGCGAATCTCGCCGTCCCAATGTTCGCGCTCGCCGATGGCGCCGATGTAGTCCGACAGATCATTCCACAGCAATGTGGGCGCTGCTTTCGCGCGCCATCCCTCGATGGTCACCGGGCGGCCGGCATCGGCAATCGGTGCGGCCTCGGGCTTTCCCCATAGCATGGCATAGGCCTTGTTGGTCATCACCAGACTGCCGTCCTGCGAAAACACCGCGATGGCAGATTCCATTGCGTCGATCACCGCCTGGCCCAGTTCCAGATCGGCGCGATAGCGGCGGGTGCGCATCATTTCGTTCGAGATGTCCTCGAAAAGAAACGCCAGCGCGCCATTCGGATGCGGCCGCCCGGTCACCCGGTAGGTCTGCCCCGAAGGCAGCGTCCAGGTCTCTTCGAACAGCCCCGAGGCGGCAGCTTCTTCCAGCGCCACCATCTGCTTGCGCCAGGTCCGGTAATTCTTCGGCTCGGGGATCATCGACTGTTCGCGCATCGCATCCAGAAAGGTCGCCAGCGTCGGTCGGCCGACCAGCAGCTCGGGCGCAAGGCCGGTCAGGTCCAGCAACGCGGGGTTGAACAATTGCAGCACCCGGTTGCGGTCAAAGATCGCAAGGCCGATCGGCAATTGCGCAAAGGTCTTGGTCAGCGTCTGCATGAAGTCGCGCAAGGTGACTTCGGATTGCACCAGCCTGTCGGCGGGCTGGGCGTAAAACACCGTCTCGCCCCCCGACGGGACCGATGAAATCTCGTACCAGTTCACCACCTCGCCCACCCGGACCGAGCGGCGCTGGGGTTGACCCGGCGCGGCCCCGGTCAGATCGAAGATCTGCGGCAGGGGCCAGCTCAGCTCGCGCCCCGGCTCCAGCGTTTCCGCGGCCATCAGCAAGTACGAGCCATTGGCCCAGACCACCTGTCCATCCGCCCGACAGCGCCAGATCAGCGCCGGCGACCGCGCTACGATTTCGCGAATCGATGTCAATTCGTCGTGCAGCGCCGCATCCGAGGCCCCGTCACGGCCCGGAAGCCGCTCTTCAGTATCGGCATCCAGCAGCGTCAGCCGCGTCAACCCGCCCAGGCATTCCGCCCGCAACACCAGCGGCGGCTCCAAGTCCTCGCGCGAACACAGGACGAACCGGCCTTCGCGCGGCAGCCCCTCCAGCCGCAGCGCCAGACCAGGGAACATCGGCTCCAGCTGCGCGATGACGCGAAACCACGGGCCGCCGGATTCGACGCCGTTCGACACCATTTCGCGCGCCGAAGGGGTGGCGTCGACCAGCGACTCACCGTCGAACAGGAATACGGTCGAGGGTGTGGCCTCGCCAAAGATGGTCTGCCTGCGTTCGGGCGTGCGCGAGGCGAAAGCCGTCACCGCGAACAGGCTGGAAAGCGAGATCAACATGGCCGTAATCACAAGGCCAAAGGTAAAAGCAAGATCGACATTCATTCCCACAGTCCCGTCCCCTGGCGCTGTATGGGGTCGACCCTAGGGGCCTCAAGGTTAACGGGGTGTTAATCCTGATGAACAAGTTCCTGCATTTGCCGTAACGTCACACTGACTCAGATCTCGAACGGTGGGTTGGGGGCGCCGGTCAGCCCGGTCGGCGCCGCAAGCGCGTCGATCGGCCATTCCGCCTGCACCACGGCGCCGCAGCGTTCGGGACGTTCTTCCGGGGTCAGGAACGGGTCGGCGGCATTGGTGAAGGTCAGCTCGGCGCCCGACCGCTCCAGCAGCGTCTTGGCGATGAACAGCCCCAGCCCCATGCCTTCGTAGTCCGGGCGCCGGGCCAGATCCTGTGCCGACCGGCGTGGTCGCACGAACGGGTCGCCGATGCGGCCGATGACGTTCAGGGGAAAGCCGTCGCCATTGTCGATGATGCGGATCACAATGGCCTGCGCGGACCATTCCGCCTCGATCCAGACGGTGCTTCGGGCAAAGTCCACCGCGTTCTGGATCAGGTTGCGCAAGCCATGCACCACACCGGGCAGGCGCAGGATGATGGGCTGTCGTCCGGCGATGCCAAAGGCCGGATGCACGTCGAAGACCAGCGCCTTGCCCCGCGCGGCATGCGGCTCTGCTGCCTCGCGCAGCACCGATTCCAGCGGGGCCTGCCGCAGTTGCAGATCGTCCTTTCCCGCCCGACCCATGCCGTGCAGGATGTCGCGGCAGCGGTCGGCCTGTTCGCGGATCAGCTTTGCATCGGCCAGAAGCTCGGGCTTGTCGGCCAACTCTTCCATCAGCTCGGCGCTGACCAGCTTGATCGTGGCCAGCGGCGTGCCCAGCTCATGCGCCGCCGCCGCCACCACGCCGCCCAGATCGGTCAGCTTCTGTTCGCGCGCCAGCGCCATCTGGGTTGCCAGCAGCGCATCCGCCATGGCGCGGATCTCCGTCGCAACGCGGCGGGCATAAAGGCCCAGAAACAGGATACCCACCACGATCGACAACCAGAATCCGAACCGGAACAACGGCGGAACCGACAGCTCTGCCCCACCCGCGTTGCGCATCGGCACATTCAGCAATGCGGCGACCGTCACATAGGCAATCGCGGCACCGCCAACGACCAGCGTCGTGCGCAACTGCAACGCGCTGGCCGAAATGGTCACCGGCGCCAGTACCAGCAGCGCGAATGGGTTGGTCAGCCCGCCGGTCACGAAGATCAGGAAGGCCAGCTGCGACATGTCGAACAAAAGCGTCCCCAACGCCTCTGTCTCGGTCAGCCGCTTGTTCTGGGGGAAGACGAAGATCGAGATCAGGTTGGCAATAATCGCGGCGCCGACCGCCAGATAGCACAGGCCAAGTGGCAGAATCAGTCCAAAGTAACGGTCCGCGACCGTGATCGCCGCGATCTGGCCAACGATGGCCGTCCAGCGCAGCGCGATCAGGGTGCGCAGCCGCACGCTGTTGCTTTCCGGTCCGGCCGCCGGAAACCTCACCTTCAAGCTGCGCCGCATTGTCAGATTTTCCGTGCCGATGATCCGAAGCATTGTTAAGGGCCACAAGACAGGTAATCAATGCGGCAGCCGCAGGGCGGCAACGCTTGGAAAGGCAGGGCAAGATGGAACGGACCTATGTGATGGCCGCAGCAGCCGCCGCGGCAGCCGCCGTAGTGTCGCTGATCGGCGGAACCGCGATCTATCTGGCGAAGGCGGGCGGCGACGACGCCTATGCCCAATGCCGTCAGGGTCAGGTCGGCGGCGGCAGCGTCGGCGGCCCGTTCACCCTGGTTGATGGCGCCACCGGCAAGACCGTGACCGACAAGGAGGTGATCACCAAGCCGACGCTGATCTATTTCGGTTATACCTTCTGCCCCGATGTCTGCCCGATGGACATGGCCCGCAACGCCGAGGCCGTGGATATCCTGGAAGAGCGCGGCATCGACTCCGGCCTGGCCTTCGTGACCGTGGACCCGGCCCGCGACACCTCCAAGGTGGTGGCCGCGTTTGCCGCCAACATCCACCCGAAGGCCATCGGCCTGACCGGAACCGAAGACCAGATCCGCACCGCCGCCGGCGCCTATCACGCCTATTACAAAAAGCAGGACTCGACCGACGAATACTATCTCGTCGATCATTCGGCCTTCACCTATTTGATGTTTCCCGACAAGGGTTTCATGGATTTCTACAAGCGCGACACCACGTCCGAGCAGATCGCCGAAAGCGTGGCTTGCTATGTCAGCGCCGCTGAAGGCCAAAATTGACCCCGCCCGCCCCGAGGTCTAGAAGGCTGCTGAACATGGAAAGGAAAGCGCATGGCTGAAGACATGGGGGCGCAGCTCGGGCCCGACCGCAGCCTTCTGCTTGTCGATGATGACGAGCCCTTCGTGAAGCGCCTGGCCCGCGCCATGGAAAAGCGCGGCTTCATTCCTGAAACCGCCGAAAGCGTGGCTGCCGGCAAACTCATTGCCCAGACCCGACCGCCTGCCTATGCCGTGGTCGATCTGCGGCTGGAAGACGGCAATGGTCTCGACGTGGTAGAAATGCTGCGCGACAAACGCCCCGATTGCCGCATTGTCGTGCTGACGGGATATGGCGCTATTGCTACCGCCGTCGCGGCGGTGAAAATCGGCGCTATCGACTATCTGTCGAAACCCGCCGATGCCAATGACGTCACCAATGCTCTTCTGGCCAGGGGCGAATCCCTTCCTGCCCCGCCGGAAAACCCGATGTCAGCCGACCGCGTGCGCTGGGAACATATCCAGCGAGTCTTTGAGATGTGCGACCGCAATGTTTCTGAAACCGCGCGCCGCCTGAACATGCACCGCCGGACGCTTCAGCGTATTCTGGCAAAAAGAAGCCCGAAATAAAATCGCGCATTTGCAAAGTCCGGCTTTATCCCTTATTCAAGCCGCACAATCGCAAAAGGACGCAGCATGACCGTCGATCTGAAATCGCTTTCGCTTAAAGAGCTGAAAGACCTGCAATCTCAGTTGGCAAAGGCCATTTCTACTTTCGAAGAGCGCAAGAAGAAAGAAGTCCTTGCAGAGCTGGAAGAAAAAGCCCGGACCATGGGATATTCGCTGGCCGAATTGACCGGCGCCCCCAAGATCCGCAAGCGCAGCCCCGCCGTGCCGAAATACGCCAACCCGGCGAACAAGGCCGATACCTGGACCGGTCGGGGCCGCAAGCCGCGCTGGTTTGCCGAAGCGCTGGCCAAGGGCAAAAAGCCCGAATCCATGGCGATCTGACCTCAGGCACAGGCGGCCAGCAAGTCCCTGTGACGCGACACAAAATCCGCCCGCACCGCAGCGGGCGGACGCAAACGTATTTCCAGCCCGCGCAGCAGGGCCGATTCCGGTCGACCGAACAGCCTGTCGGCTTCTGCTTCCGAAAACCCGGCAATCTGCACTGCCTCCAGCCAGGCTGAAATGCGGTCCGCCGACTTGATCGCCTTTTTGATCAGTGCGGGCACGGTTGCGGGCAGCCCGAACCGCAAATGCACCGCCGCCGTCAACCGTTCATCCAGCGCACCATAGCCCGGCCCCACCGCCGCCTTCACCGGGCTGATCATGTCGCCGATCACATATTCCGGCGCGTCATGCAGCAGTGCCGCCAGTTGCCAGCGCGCGCCCGCTTTCGGATTGGCCCGGTGAAACAGCGCCTCGACCAAGAGCGAATGTTCGGCAACCGAATAGGGCCAATCTCCCCGCGTCTGCCCGTTCCACCGCGCCACGAAGGCCAGGCCATGGGCGATATCCTCGATCTCGATATCCATCGGAGTCGGGTCCAGCAGGTCCAGCCTGCGGCCCGACAGCATACGTTGCCACGCGCGCGGCTGCTTCATCTGATGTCCCTTGGTTGTCTGCCCGTCGGTTCAATGCTATCTGCCCCGCAAACCCAGGATCAAGGAGTGCGCCGCATGGCGAAGGATTTTATTGTCAAAGACATCGCTCTGGCCGAATTCGGCCGCAAGGAGCTGGTCATCGCCGAAACCGAAATGCCGGGCCTGATGGCCTGCCGCGACGAATTCGGCGCCAGCCAGCCGTTGAAAGGCGCCCGTATTGTCGGATCGCTGCACATGACGATCCAGACCGCCGTGCTGATCGAAACGCTCAGGGCGCTGGGCGCCGATGTGCGTTGGGCCTCGTGCAACATCTTCTCGACCCAGGATCACGCGGCGGCAGCGATTGCCGCAGGCGGCACCCCGGTTTTCGCGGTCAAGGGCCAGACCCTGACCGAACATTGGGACTACCTTGATAAATCCTTCATGTTCCCTGAAGGCGCGAACATGATCCTCGACGACGGCGGCGATGCAACGCTTTACGTCTTGCTTGGCGCCCGCATGGAAGCCGGCGAAGATGTGCTGGCCGTTCCCGCCTCGGAAGAGGAAGAGGTCATCAAGCTTCAGATCAAGAAGCGCATGAAAGAAAGCCCCGGCTGGTTCGCCAAGACCAAGGCCGCCATCAAGGGCGTGTCGGAAGAAACCACCACCGGCGTCCATCGCCTGTACGATCTGCACAAGAAGGGTCAGCTGCCCTTCCCGGCGATCAACGTCAACGACTCGGTCACCAAGTCGAAATTCGACAACAAATACGGCTGCAAGGAATCGCTGGTAGACGGCATCCGCCGCGCCACCGACACCATGATGGCCGGCAAGGTTGCCGTGGTCTGCGGCTATGGCGACGTGGGCAAAGGCTCGGCCGCCAGCCTCCGCGGCGCCGGCGCCCGGGTGAAAGTCACCGAAGTCGATCCGATCTGCGCCCTTCAGGCCGCAATGGACGGCTTCGAGGTCACCCTTCTGGAAGACGAAGTCGCCAACGCCGACATCTTCATCACCACCACCGGCAACAAGGACGTGATCCGCATCGAGCATATGCGCGCGATGAAGGACATGGCCATCGTCGGCAACATCGGCCACTTCGACAACGAAATCCAGGTTGCCGCGCTGAAGAACCACAAATGGACCAACATCAAGGAACAGGTCGACATGATCGAGATGCCCTCGGGCAACCGCATCATCCTCTTGTCCGAAGGCCGCCTCCTGAACCTCGGCAATGCCACCGGCCACCCCAGCTTTGTCATGTCGGCCAGCTTCACCAACCAGACCCTGGCCCAGATCGAACTCTGGACCAAGGGCAAGGACTACGCCCCCGGCGTCTACATCCTGCCCAAGGAGCTGGACGAAAAGGTCGCCCGCCTGCACCTGAAGAAGATCGGCGTCAAACTGACCGAGCTGCGCAAGGATCAGGCCGACTACATTGGCGTTGCCGTGACCGGCCCATTCAAGTCGGACCACTACCGCTACTAGACCATTCCATGCCCTGAACCGCGCCCCGCTGCACCCCCGTGCGGTGGGGCGCGGTTTTTTCCCATTGCCTCACTGGCCCGATGGCCTAAGGTTCCCGCGTCTCTCCCAAGGGTGGGGGAGGTTAATCGGTACCAAAACCAGAGCGAGGGCCAAATGGGCAAGCGGGACGAACTGATCGCCAAATATGCCGACGATCTGAAGAACAAATGCAAGATGAACCCCGATATGGGCCTTCTGACCAAGGTCACTATCGGCTGCGGTCCGTCGATCTATGACAACGACGCGCAGACCGTCGCTGCCTCCGACAAGGACGAACTGGATCGAATCAAGAAGAATTTCCTGATCAAGAAGCTGGGCCTGAAAGACAGCCCCGCCCTGATAGAGGGCATCAACGCTGTCGTCGAAACCTACGGCAAGTCCGAGCGCAACAAGTATCGCGCGCCGTTCTATTACATGCTGGTCAAGCATTTCGGCAAGGAAGCCGTCTACAAGTAACCTGCCACCTGCGCGGCATTGCCCGCGCAGCAGATTGCCAATTCGCCAACGGGCAGCCATTGTGCTGCCCGTTCGCTTGCCCGAGGCCGCAATGACCACCGATGCCCAGCCCCGTTCCGCCGCCCCCGCCGAGGCTTCCATCGAAGCCACCGTCGTGCCGGTCATTCTTGGCGTCGCACTGGGGCATTTCCTGAACGACCTGATGCAATCGCTTATCCCGGCGGCCTATCCGCTGCTGAAAGAAAACCTTGCGCTGTCCTTCACCCAGATCGGCCTGATCACCTTTGTCTTTCAGGGCACCGCCTCGATTCTGCAACCGCTGGTCGGGCTTTATACCGACCGCCGCCCGTTGCCCTATGCCATGGCTGCGGGCATGGCCTCGACCGGGTCGGGGCTGGTTCTCTTGGCCCATGCGCTGACTTTCGGCATGGTGCTGATGTCGGTGGCGCTGATCGGCCTCGGCTCGGCCATTTTCCACCCCGAGGCGTCGCGCATTGCCCGACTTGCTGCCGGAATGCGGCCCGGTTTCGCGCAATCGGTGTTTCAGGTGGGCGGCAATACCGGCTCGGCGCTTGGTCCCCTTGCCGCCGCCTTCATCGTGCTGAAACGCGGCCAGTCTTCGATCGAATGGTTTGCCGGCGTGGCGCTGATCGGAATGCTGGTGCTGTTCGCGGTGGGCCGCTGGTATGTTGCCGCTGGGGCAGCTCGCGCGCTGGCCCGCAAATCGCGCGCCCGGTCGTCGGTGCCGATGCCGCGCGCGGTGGTGCGCAAGGGCATGGCCGTTCTGATTCTCTTGATGTTGTCGAAATTCATCTACACCGCCTCGTTCTCCAGCTATTACACCTTCTACCTGATCGAGCGGTTTGCCCTGACCAAGGCGCAGGCCAATCTGTGCCTGTTCATCTTCCTTGCCGCCGTCGCCGCCGGCACCATCATCGGCGGCCCGATCGGTGACCGCATCGGTCGCCGCCGGGTGATCCTGTGGTCAATTCTGGGCATCCTGCCGCTGTCGCTGGTGCAGCCCTGGCTCCCCCTGGCCCCCAGCGTGGCCTGTGCAGCGCTGGCCGGGCTGGTGCTGGCCTCGGCCTTCCCGGCGATGGTGGTCTATGCGCAAGACCTGATGCCGCAAAGCACCGGCATGGTGGCGGGCCTTCTGTTCGGGCTGGCCTTCGGCATCGCCGCCTTTGGTGCGGCGGGCCTCGGCGTTCTGGCCGACCAAGTGGGGATCGTGACCGTCTACAAGGTCTGCGCCTTCCTGCCCGTTCTCGGCCTTGCCGGCTTTTTCCTGCCGGATGCCCGGCACTAGGGCGGTTTATGCCTTCCAGGCCACCAGAACCGCCCCGGCGGCAATCAGCGCCACGCCGGCCCATTGCACCGTGGCCAGCCGCTCTCCCAGAAACACCGCAGCAAAGATCGCCACCAGCACCACGCTCAGCTTGTCCAGCGGCGCCACGCGCGACGCATCGCCCAGCTTCAGCGCGCGGAAATAGCACAGCCAGGACGCCCCCGTCGCCAGCCCCGAAAGCACGATGAACCACAGGCTCTTGCCCGGCAGTTGGCCCAGGGGCTGCCATTGGCCCGTGGCCAGCACCAGAATCGCCAACGCGGCCAGAATCACCCCCGTGCGCAACAACGTTGCCAGGTCGGAGTTGATTCCGGTGATGCCGACCTTGGCAAAAATCGCCGTCAGCGCCGCGAAAGCCGCCGACAACAGCGCCCAGACCTGCCAATGCTGAAACAAACCCTGCAATATCCTCGCCTCCTTGACGTGCCGGGCCGCCAAGCGCCCAGTTCTGGCCCCACAAAAGCAGCTTTGGCGCATCCGCGATAGCAACCGCAGCGCATTCGCCTCAATTTCTTGGTGCTTCGGCTTTGCCTTTCGGGGCTGATTCCCGCTATGAAGGTCTTGTCAGGGCAGTACGCCCGGGACCCTTTTCAGAACACGTGCGGTGCATAGGGGAGCACGTGGGGTGGATGGAGGGTCCCGTAGGGGTGTGGGGCCCTCCATTTTGTTTTTTCCGACACATCCCCTGATCTTCGCCATTGCGACGGCTCAACGGCCCGCGTCGCTGCGAAATCCCTAACAAATCCTTAAGATGCGTCTCAAGCCATTGAAATCATGTCTCTGGCCAGGGCGTCCCGAGTCGGGACACCTCACGCCTCTACCCCGCCCATCCGGCAGATGATGCCCCATTCCGCCGCACTCACCGGCTGCACCGAAAGCCGCGAGTTATTGATCAGAACCATCCCCTCCAGCCCCGGCTGCACCTTGCATTCTTCCAGCGTCACGGGCCGTTTCAGCGGCCGCACCGCCCGGATCATCACGCAATCCCAGCGCGGATCCTCGGTTGTACTGTCAGGCTGGCTTTCGCGGCAGACCTCAACAATCCCCACAATCTCCTTGCCGACGTTGGAATGGTAGAAAAACCCCAGATCCCCCACCCTCATGGCCCGCATGTTGTTGCGCGCCTGATAGTTCCGGACCCCGTGCCACTCCTCGCCCTGATCGCCCTTGGCAACCTGATGGTCCCAGCCCCAGACATCGGGTTCGGATTTGAACAGCCAGTGGCTCATCCGATCACCTTCTTCCATTCCCTGATGTCCACGCGGCTGAACAGTCCCGACGCCGCATAGGGATCTGCTGCCGCCCAATCCCTTGCGGCCCGCAGATCGGCAACCTCCAGGACCACCAATGAGCCGCACATCCCGCCTTCAGGTGACAGGAAAGGCCCGGCCATTTCCACCACTCCCGTCGCCGCGATATAGGCCAGGTGCGCCTCGCGATTGGCCTTTCGCACCTCAAGATACTCTGGCTTGTCAATGCAAATCAGCGCCACGCGCATGGGTTCACTCCTGTTTCAAGGGCCGCGTCATCAGTTCGCGCGCAGCCTCGGCCACGCTGACTTCCGTGCCCACCAGCCGCGCCACCATCGACGATATCGGCATATCGATGCCCTTTTCCACCGCGATCCGGACCACGGCGCGCGCGGTTGCCACGCCTTCGACCGTAGCTCTTTGCGGCGGGTTGCCAGCACCAAGGGCCATACCAAGCGCAAAGTTGCGTGATTGCGGTGACGTGCAGGTAAGGATCAGATCGCCCAGACCGGAAAGCCCGGACAGCGTCTCTGCCCGTGCACCCAGGGCAAGGGCAAAGCGCTGCATCTCGGCGTAGCCGCGAGTCACCAGTGCGGCGCGCGCGCTTTCGCCCAACCCTGCCCCCACGACAACCCCTGCCGCAATGGCGATGACGTTCTTAAGCGCCCCGCCCAGTTCGGCCCCGACAACATCGTCGGTCCGGTAAAGCCGCAAGGATGAAGTCGACAATTCCGCTTGCAGATATTCTCCGCGGGCGTCGGCACAGGCCAGCGTCAGCGCCGTGGGCAATCCCTGCGCAATATCCGCTGCAAAGCTTGGCCCCGTCAGCACCCCGATGGAACCACGGGCTCCGGCTTCGGCCAGCACCTCCGCCGGGCCCTGCAGCGAGGTCAGGTCGATACCCTTGCAGCAGGCCACGAGGTCGTTTCCCAGCAGGGCTGCCCCATCACCGGCCAGGAAGCCACGCAACTTCTGCATCGGCAGGGCCAGCAGAACAATGGCAGTTTCCGCAAGATCAGAGACGTTTTCTGGCAGATCGATGCCAACCGGCAGCGGGACCGAGGGCAGCCGAGCACTTCGTCGATCAGAGCGCAGTCCGGGATCCCTTCCCCAAAGCGCGATCCTGCGCCCATCGGTGGCCAATGCCACGGCAAGGGCCGTGCCAAAAGCGCCCGCACCAGCAATGCCGATCATGCCTTGGCCCCCCGTTTTCCCGACCCGATCGCCGGGACCGCCATGTCGTCCAGTGGCCAGCGCGACCGCGCGGACAGGCTTGCGCAGTCCAGGTGCCCGGCACGAAACCTCTCAATCCCTGCCCAAGCTATAATCGCGGCATTATCGGTGCAAAGCGACAGCGGCGGGGCTACAAATCGCGCGCCTGCCGCCTCTGCAATGACCTGCAAGCGCGCCCGGATCACGGAATTTGCGGCCACGCCACCCGCCACGGCCAACGCCGGAGCGGAAAAGGCGGCCAGCGCGCGCCTGGTCTTTTCGGCCAGCACGTCGGCCACCGCAGCCTGAAACCCGGCGCAGAGGTCGCGCCGGTCCTGCCTGGTCAACCCGCCTTGGGTGGCCACCAATGCATCGCGCGTTCGCAGGACGGCGGTCTTCAACCCGCTGAACGACAGATCGCAACCCGGTCGATCCAGCAGCGGGCGCGGCAGGGCAAAGCGGCGCGGGTCGCCGGTTTCTGCCTCCCGTTCCACATGCGGCCCACCAGGCTGCGGCAGACCCAGCAGTTTGGCCACCTTGTCGAAAGCCTCGCCGGGCGCGTCGTCGATGGTGCTTCCCAGACGGCGAAACGTCTCGGGGCCTTCGACGGCAAGAATCTGGCAATGGCCGCCCGAAACCAGCAACACCAGATAGGGAAAGGAAAGGGAATCAGTCAACCGCGGGGTCAGAGCATGCCCGGCCAGATGGTTGACCCCGACCATTGGCAATCCGGTGGCTACTGCCAGCGCCTTTGCCGTCATCAGGCCCGACAGGACGCCGCCGATCAGCCCCGGCCCCGCAGTAACCGCGATGCCGTCGATTTCATCCAGCCCCAGCCCCGCTGTGCGTAGCGCCTCAATGATGCAGGAATCCAGCCGCTCGACATGGGCGCGGGCGGCAATTTCAGGCACTACTCCGCCGAAATCGGCATGCAATGCGGATTGACCCAGCACGATCGACGACAAGATCGTTGCGGGTCGCGCATCCAAAGCCCGGACGACCGCGGCAGCGGTATCGTCGCAACTGCTTTCGATGCCAAGAAAGGTAAGGGTCTGAGCCATGGTTGCGCTTGTGACGGGGTGCCCAACGCAGGTAACATCCACCCGCCCCTTGCACAATCCCGCGTACTGGACCCCGTGAAAAGCCCTGATTACCCAATTGCCGTTCTGATCACGCGCCCGCAGCCCCAGGCCGACCGGCTGGCGCGCGAGTTGTCGGCGGCGATGGGCCCGATGATCCGACCTATCATCGCGCCGCTGATGCAAGCGCGCGCCTTGTCTGCCAACCTGCCTGTCGGCCCGCATGACGCAGTGATCCTTTCATCGGAAGCCGGAGCTATTGCGGCTGGAAAACTGAGAAAAACGGCTCTGACATTGCCGGAACGGGCCTATTGCGTCGGCGATCGCACTGCGAAGATTGCGCGCAGCCTCGGCTTTGACGTGAGAATCGACGGCCCGACCGCAGAGGCGCTGATCGCGAAAATGCTGCACCACGGCGTTGTCGGCAGGTTGCTCTATCTGCACGGCCAGGACGTTTCGACCCCTATTGACCGTTTACTGACCAGCGCAGGGATACCAACCGACGCAGCAGCAACTTACGCGCAAGAGCCGATTGAGCTGACGACTGAAGCCATGATCCAGCTGGCAACAGATGCTCCGCTGGTCGTGCCGATCTATTCGGCCCGCTCTGCCCGGCTTTTTCTTTCTGTTTTGCCAAAGGATTTCCGCGCGGATCTCCGGCCCTGCCTGATCTCCCTCGACATCATGCCTGCCTTGTCAGAGACGTTTTCTGCAAGGGCGGTTGTCGCCGAGCGACCCGACGGACCGTCGATGGTGGCGGCTATCCGCCGCGTCATCTCGTCCCTGTTGCCTTGAAGCGGCAGGCTGTCAGTGGTTAGTTGAAGGAACGAGACCACGGACGAGTTGGAAAGGCCCGGTCATCATGTCGGCGGACGAAGAGCTTGGCGAAGCCATCGCCGCAGAAGCGGCGGCACCGCCTGAGGAGGCGTCGACCACAGAAACACCGACTTCCCGTCGCAAGGGCGGCCGTATCTTTGCTGCGCTGCTTGGCCTTGTTATAGTCGGCAGTCTTGGTTTTGCCGGAGCTTGGTACGATGTCCTGAAATTGCGGGGGGCGGACCCTGTTCCAAGGTTGCAAGCCGAGATCGACGCGCTGGCAACGCTGCTGGCCGACAGTCACACGGCGCTTTCGAAGCGGATTGTGGTGGCAGAAGCCGCGTTGAAAACAGCGCCTGAAGCGGAACAGGCAGCGCAAGCCCTAGCAGCGCGGGTCGGTGCCGTCGAGATGGCGATGGATGCGTTGTCGAAGGTTCCGGCGAACGCCGATGGCAGCGTTTCGGCGGCTGGCTTTGCGGCCCTTGCGACCGCGGTGGAAGCGCTGAAATCGGACGTAGCCGCGCTGAAGGCGACGCCATCGGTGGCTGCCGAGGCCGATATTCGCGCCGCCGTGGCAAGGGCGATGACCGATTGGACTGCCGATCAGGCAGCACGGGCACAGGCAGACGGGGATGCGGCAAAGGTCAGGGCGGCAACCCTCGAGGCCATACAAAGCATCCGCGCCGCCGCGCTGACCGGCGCGCCCTATGCCGATGCCTTGGCTGCATTGCAGGGAGTAGAGGTGGACGATCTGATCCGCAGCCATGGCGACACCGGCTTGCCGACACTGGCGAACCTGTCCGGATCATTCCCCGAAGCGGCACGTCTGGCGCTTGAAGCCTCGCTGCGGGCGGCGGGGGGTGGCGGCCTGTCGGACCGAATGTTGAATTTCCTGCGCATCCAGACTGGCGCCAGGTCGCTGGAGCCGCGCGAGGGCGATGACCCCGACGCCGTTCTGTCGCGTGCCGAAGCTGCGGTGGGCACCGGCGACGTGACAGCGGCATTGGCCGAGGTTGCAAGGCTTCCCGCCGAGGGTCAGGCGGAAATGGCGGTCTGGGTCGCGCAGGCGAATGATTATCTTGCGGCCAAAAAGGCCCTTGCGGCCCTTGCGGCGTCGGTCGGTCTGTAGGGAGAGACGCTGGTGATCTGGTCACTGACAAAGGTTGTGGCTTTCCTAGTCCTGATTGCAGGGCTGGCGGTTCTGGGCGGCATGCTCTCGGACTCGGGCGAGGCTCTGCGCATCAGCGTTGCCGGGCTGGAGTTCACTCTTGGCCCGCTACAGACGGTGATCCTTGTCATCGCGCTGGTCGTCCTGGTCTGGCTGATCTTGAAAGCACTTGGATTGCTGACAGCCACGATCCGGTTTCTGAACGGTGACGAAACGGCCATCAGCCGATTCTTTGACCGCAACCGCGAGCGCAAGGGCTATGCCGCGATGTCGGATGCGTTGGTGGCGCTGGCATCTGGCGAACATGCCGCTGCGATGAGCCGCGCCCGCGCCGCCGAGCGGCTGTTGCAAAAGCCCGAGTTGACGACGCTGTTGGTGGCGCAGGCGGCCGAGGCTGCGGGTGACACCAAGGCAGCAGTTTCCGCCTACAAGTCGCTTTTGCAATCCGATGCCACGCGGTTCGTCGCCGTGCGCGGCCTGTTGCGCCACAAGTTGGCCGAAGGCGATACCGATACCGCCCTGAAACTGGCCGAAAAAGCCTTTGCGCTGAAGCCGCGCCATTCCGAAACGCAAGACATCCTGCTGAAGCTTCAGGCAGAAGGGCAGGATTGGAAGGGAGCCCGAAGCACCCTTGGGGAAAAGCTGCGCAGCGGCGCCTTGCCGCGCAACGTCTATCGCCGCCGTGATGCGCTTTTGGCGCTGCAGGAAGCCAAGGCCATCGTTGAGGTCGGCACCACAATCGAAGCGCGCGAGGCCGCGATCGAGGCGAACAAACTGTCGCCCGACCTTATTCCGGCTGCGGTCATCGCGGCCCACGCCCTGACTGAAAAGGGCGACAAGAAGAGCGCAACCCGCGTTCTGAAGAAGGCATGGGAGGCGCAGCCGCATCCGGATCTTGCAGCCGCCTTTGCCGCGATCGAGCCTGACGAAAGCCCGGACGCCCGGCTGAAGCGGTTCAAGGCCCTGTTGGCGATCAGCCCTCAGGACGAGGAAACCCGAATGACCCGCGCCGAGTTGTGCCTGGCCGCGCAGGATTTCCGCAGTGCACGCGAAGCGCTTGGCAGCCTTGCCGACGACCACCCGACGCAGCGCTCGCTTGCGATTCTTGCGGCGGCCGAACGCGGCGGCGGAGCCGAGGAACGGGTTGTTCGCGCCATCCTTTCGCGTGCCATCGAAGCATCGCGCGGGCCGCAGTGGTGCTGCGACAAATGCGAGACGGTGCATGATGACTGGCAACCGATCTGTGCAAGTTGCGGTGGGTTCGACACCCTTTCCTGGCGTGAACCGATCCGCGAGGCGCGCCTGCGCCCTGGCCCGGCAACCGACCTTGGGCCAATGTTGTTCGGAGAGGAATCTCCGCCCGCACTCTTGCCGGAAGAGGTTGCCGAACCCGAACCGAAAGGCGATCCGGATGAAATCCTGCGGCGCGCAAATTAGGGCTACACAGCAGCAGTTCGCGGTGTTATGAGCCAGCCCGGATCGAGGGCAGCCCTGCCCTTGCTCTGATGCGGGCCGATTGGCCGCATGAGGAAGTGCCGCTGTAGCTCAGCTGGTAGAGCACGTCATTCGTAATGATGGGGTCGGGGGTTCGAGTCCCTTCAGCGGCACCACTTCTTCCTCCGAACAAGCCCGAAGATTTCTGGAAGCCCCTGTATTAAAAGGGTTTTGGTGGATAAGTTTGTCGAGTGCCGTTTTATGGGCGCTGCGCAAAATCGGGCTCTCGGCACCGGCAAGGCGCGCAACGGATTGATGCCGGAACAATCGAAGGCGGCGACCGACCGGGTCCGCCTTGAGGTAGATGAATGGCTCGTCTGTGACTCTTACCCACGTATCCTTTACTTGAACGGTGCGCGGATATAGTCAAACGATGGTATCCGCCCGAAAAAGGAGAGATCCGATCGACCGATGTCGATAGGCTCTTGCCTTCGGGTCACTTGAACGGAATACGTCCGGGACAGGTCAGGATTGGTGGAGCGGCACGTCGTTCCGACCTGATTTCATGGCCGGACAATTCACCTCGGACTCCATCTTCGCAACCTCTGGATGATCCATGCGCAGCGGTTTGGATGCTCACTCGGAACTTGACGACCGTATCCATGGCATGACCGCCGCCCGCACCGCGGTTTTGGTCATCTGCGTCCTGACGCTCTTTCGTCTGCTAGCGGGTCTTTACGATGCGACCGAGCTTTCGACGGATGAAGCGCAGTATTGGTCCTGGGGGCAGGACCTGTCTTTTGGCGCCTATTCGAAGCCCCCTCTGATCGGCTGGATCGCGCGTGGCGCAACAGAGATCTTCGGGCAGTCGGTCTGGGCGGTCAGGTTGCCCGCAGCGCTGATCCATGGTCTGGCAGCAATGGCGTTGCTTTTCCTTGGCCTTCGGCTGGAAAGGCCCGGAATTGCGGCGGTGGCTGCGGTAAGCTACCTGACCACGCCTGCCGTCGCGCTGGGGTCGGCGCTGATGACCACTGATACGCCGCTTCTGTTGGCGGCCACCCTCGCCCTGATTGCGCAGCACCGGCTGGCCGAAGCGCGGGACAAGAGTCAACGGGGGTCTACCCTGGTTCTTGCGCTTGGAATTGCGGTCGGCGTGGGGTTTTTGACGAAGTACGCCATGGTCTATGCGGTTCTTGGGATGGGGGTCGCTGCATTGGTCGCACCTGAATGGCGCATCCGGCGTTCCGATGCGGCACTGGCCGGAGTTACGGCGCTTGCAGTGTTGGCGCCGCATCTTTGGTGGCTGGCTCGCCACGGATTCGTGACCTTTCATCACCTTGGCGCCACCTCAGGTATCGAGGGGATTTCGGTTTCCCTGTCCGGTCCCGTCCGGTTCCTGGTCGAACAGCTTGCCGTGATCGGGCCAGTGATGTTTCCCGCCTGCCTTCTTGCCATGGCACGGGCGCGGCCAAAATCTGGCCGAGCAGGCCTTGCCGTGATCGCCGCCGCGCCCTTGGTTGTTGTGCTGGTTCAGGCGGCGACGGGGCGAGCGCTGGCAAATTGGGCGGTTCTTTTCATATTGCCCGGTTCGATCCTGGCTGCGACCGAGTTGATCCGACGCCCGCGGCTGCTAGCCGTTTCGCTTGTTCTGGGCATGCTCGTCTCGATCGGGCTTCCGTTGGCCAAGGTTTTCGGAACTGGCATTCATCTGCCTGATGGCAAGCTCGTTCTGGCGCGCTATCTTGGCCACGGGGCGCTTTCGAATTGGGTGATCGAAGAGGCGCGCAAGGCCGGGGCGACGACCCTTGTTGCACAGGATCGCGCGCTTCTTGCCGATCTGACTTGGTTCGGGGCAATGAATGGCATGTCGGTCCGAGCCGTACCGAGGCCGGGCTTTCCGCAAAACCATTGGGAATTGCTGTTCCCGCTGGATCCGCGCACAGAATCCGGCCCAGTTCTTCTTGTTTTGATTGATCCGCCGGAGGCGCCTTGTGCCGGCGCCACTCTCTTGGCGACAAGGTCCGCCGGGCCGGCTTTTTCCGGGGGCCAGAAGATCGTGCTGTTTCTGCTGCCGGACCCGACTTGCCTTGCCCCGAAGGGGGCCGGCCAATGAACGATCGGACATATGACCGGCTGCTGAGGTTCTTTCTCGTGACGTTTATCGGCGCGCATATCACGTTCGCGGCGTTTCCCGGCATCGACATTGCCGTGTCGCGTGGCTTTGTCGATGTAAAGGGGGTCTTCCATGCTTCCGAAGGCCCCACGCAGATTCTGAACGACATGCTTCGCGCGTTGATGGAACTGGTTGCGTTTGTGGTTGTGTTCGGAACCTTGGTAAGCGGGTTGATGGGACGACTGCGCGGGGCCGTCTTGCGCTGTTGGGTCTTTGTTGTGCTCAACCTGGTGCTGGCACCGGGCCTGATCGTCAATCTGATCCTTAAAAGCCATCTTGGCCGTGCCCGGCCGGTGAGCCTGACCGACTTTGGCGGGACGGCCATTTTTACGCCGGCATGGCAAATCAGCGATCAATGTCCGACAAACTGTTCTTTCACTTCGGGTGAGGTCTCGCTTGCGGCAAGCTTGGCCATCTGTGTCGTGGTTCTTCTTTGGCCGCGGCTGTCAGCGCGCGGGCGCGGGTTGGCATTGTTGCTGGCGACTGCGGATGTTGTGCTGGAAGGCGTGATGCGCATCAGCCTGGGGCGACACTTTCTAAGCGACGCGGTCTTCTCGATCTTTGTCTCGGGCGCGGTGGCGCTGACACTGTACCCAATGCTGGATATCGGCCGCGCCAGATTGGCCTTCACTTTTCCGGCCTTGCCGACGCGAGTTCGGGCAGTCGCAGGCGACCTTCTCCGTCATTTCAGGAAACCTCTGCCCTGACTTGCCATGAAAGAGCCGGGACAGCTGGGGCAGGCGGGGCAGTGTCATCCGGAGCTGCCTTCAATCGTTGTCGGAGATACCGGCCCCGGCGCCGCCCGTACGGGAGGCTTCGGTGGCCGGAACGGTTGTGCGCAGGGCAAGGGCCTCAAGGGCGCGCAGGACCGGCCCCGGTGTGGCAGGGCGGGCGGCGATCCGGCGGGCCGGAGTGGCAATATCGGGCGCCTGACCGATCCGCACCGACCCGCAGGCAATGGTCGCAAGCCGGGAAACGGCTGCCGGGTCTGTTGGCTCGCCGCCAGCCAGAACAAGGCTGACGCCGTGCAGATCAATCCGGATAGCCTTCCGTGACGCAGTGCTGATCCGCGCGAGGAAGGGCAAAAGCAGCACCGGCTCTGCCGCAGCGTCAAGTTGCAGGTCGATGGCGGGTCCCGTGTCGGCTCCGAAACGGTCAAGCAGGGCAGTTCCGATCCTTATGGGACAAAGCCGACCGCCGCCCACGGCCCGGACGTGGGCCTGGTCGACGGCAAGTAGGGCCTTGGTCACGTCGTCATCCCTGAACCGCCGCAGCAAGGCCGAGGCTGCGTCGACGCCATGCCCTGCCAACCAGCCCGCGGCCCAAGCGGCCTCTTCAGCCAGCCCCCAGGGCAAGCCCGCCCCCCGAGCGGCCTTGTAGCACAGGGATTCGGTTTCATTGCGTGACAGGCGGATGGCATCCGGGCCGACGCCGAAGGAATCATCAAGATCGCGCATCTTCAACACGGGCTCCCTGCGCTGAGATCTTCCGGGAAGGGTTCGCCCTGAAACAAACTGATGCGCACCCATTTGTCCGACCTCGGATCGAAATGGCTGGCGCCGAAAAAGGCCAGCTTGCAGCGCATCAGGTCGATCGGCAGCACGGCGTCGTCAAGCAGATTGTCCCGCACTTCGGCATAGGGTGCCCAGGCGCAAAGCTGCACGCGCCGCACCATCATGCGATGGTCCGGTTGCCGCAGCAGGAATGAGGCAACGGGTTCGCCGTCACCCAGCCCGGCGATGGCGTCGTGAAGGTTGCGCGCCAGTTTGCCGATGCCAAGAGGTTGTTCCAGATCGGCACCCGGCTCTTCGCCGCGCTGGCCAAGGCGTGGTTCCAGCTTTTCCTCGGACACATACCAGAAACGGGCCTGCGCCGACGATTGATAAAAATCGATCTTCAAAGCCCAGTCGTAGTGCCGTTGCAGCAGGCCGCGCAGGTCGCCGATTGTCATGGCCCCGTCAATGCGCTGCGCCCTGGTTTCATCCGCGCTCAACCAATCAGCAAGGTCATCGACCAAATCGCCATGCGGCTCCAGCAGCAGCGCAAGCAGCGCTTCCTGACCTTCTTCGCTCAGGTTGGCCTCGCCCCAGAGCCAAAGCCGGTTCCAGGGATGCAGGCCTGCATCGGGCCAGTTTTCCAACCACGCCGCCATCAGCGAAAGGTCGCGCCGCAGATTTGCGAGTTTGGCAATCTGGATCGGGTGGTCCGACCGCCAGCTCGCGGCATTGTCTTGTGCCAGCTTCAGGGCAGCGCGGAGTGCCTCGGGCGCCCCGTCCCGGCAGGAGTCTTGAGACCGGACACGACAAAGCGCCTCTTCCCGCGCGGCCATCCAATTGTTCAAGAGCAGGGGGTGGCGGACAAGGAAAGGTGCCATGCCCAACCCGGTGGAGTTGCCGACCCCAAGCCTGCGGCAAAGGGCAGGGTCAAGCCTGGTCGCCTGCGCCCCCCCTTTGGTTCGGGCCAGATGATTGACCAGATCGACAGTGAAAGAGCGGGTCAGCCAGACGCTCAGCATCTCGGCCTGAAAGGGGGCGGACATTTCGGGGCGGCAGGCAATGGCCTCGTGGTCGGCAGCGCCGAATTTTCCGGCGCCATAGACGGCGGTGGTGCGCATCAGATAACCCACGGCCTCGACCTCGGCCAGATCAGGCTGGTGGCCCTCGGCGAGCCTGCCCACCACATGATTGAACAACCGAACCGAGCGGTTGGCCCGGCTGAGCGACAGCTCTTTCGGGCTGACGCGACCCGCCTCTTGCAACGGCACATTCGCCGCCAGCCGGTCCAGGTCTTCGGCCGTTGGTTCGCCGTCGACAAGGGCGAAGGTCGCGTCCCAGGCGGTGGCAATCACCCGATCCGAGCGCATTTCGTCGGGCAGGTCATGCGAAAAGGCGACCAGGCTGTAGGTCCGCTCCGGCCCCATGGCGCGATAGACCGCACGGCCCACGCCCTTTGCATCCACCTGCCACAGCGGGCGATCAAAGACCCACCCCTCGCGCACCACCCGGCGCAAGAGGATACGCAGGAACGATAACCGCATCGGATGGGCGCTGCCCATGCGCGACAGGCGCATCACCTGCGACGGTAGGCGGCGAAAGGCGGCGACGGCTTGAAGCTCTGCGGAACCCGGCATCATCCTTGCCTCCTTCGGCCAGCTTGCGGCGGGGTTGCATCGGGCTGCCCCGTTAGGTTCATTTTCGGCCCGGCGCCACCGCAATGCGCAGCGCGTCCCAAAGCGACCGCAGCAAAATCCGCGACACCGGCACCGCCGTCGCGGCGACATCGCCTTGGCGCGTGCCTTTCCCGCCCGTTTCGGTGGTGATCACGAAGCCTATCGAATCTCTGATGGTCGCGACGAAGGTTATTGTCAGCGCCAGAAACAGAAGCGACAGGATGAAGCCCATCGGCACCGCCGGGGCAATTGCCAGAAGTCCGGCCGACAGGTTGATCCCCTTGAGCGGGCCAGAGATCAGGCCGGCGGTGCCCGTTTCCAGCGCGACCCCGCTGCCGCAGATGATGTTGAACCCGAAGTTGGTCACGATCGGCGCGACAATCGAATGCAGGATGATGTTCGACCGCCCCCGGCTGACCTTGGCGAAAGAAATGGCCATCAACAGACCATAACCCAGGACCCTGCCCCAGAAAAACACCGTCCACCAGCCCAGTCAGCCCGGGTCGCCGACCAACCCGGCTTCGCCACGGTACGTTGCCATGCCGAAGAAACTGTCCCGATCGGTGACCATTCCGCCGAAAAAGCTGAGGGGTACGCGCGCAGTGAAGCGGAAGACCCGCAGGGAGGTCATCAGCGCGAAAGCCAGGATCACGTTGATCTTTGACAGAAGCTTGATGCCCCGAGACAAGCCCGAAATCGCCGAAGTGACATAAAGTGCGGCCAAGCCATGGGACGTCTGCAACGCCAGAAAGACCATGCCCGCCACGACTGCAATGATGCAGGAGGCGTCTGCAACCAGCCCTAACAGGCAATTGATCAACTGGTCGCCGAATGGTGGCGAGGCGGACAGGAAATGGGCAATCGGCTCGCCCGCCGCTCGAACAGAGTTTCCGCCCGCCAAAAGCGTGCACATGGCCATCGAGATCCGTTGGAAGAGAGTGAACTCTGACCTTGCCGGAGCGGCTAGAGCAGCCCGGCAGAGCGCTAAGGGCGAGGTCGATCAGCGCATGAGCACAGACAAGGACCATTAGGACACCAGCAACGGCCAAAAGCGGATTGTCCAACTTGCCGTAGAATGCACCAAAAGAGCGGGTCGGCATCGTATCGCTCATCCATGTTCCTTCCCGAACGATTGCGCATCGGCCCGGCTGTGCTATCCGGCAACCCGAACCATCTTTCACGGATTGACCTGTTCCGGTCCGAAACTGGTGGTGAAGAAGCGCTGCCAGTTGCCGCCCATGACGCCGTCGATACCAGTGGCATCCATTCCGGCGGCAGCCAGCCCGGCGCGAATGGTTCCGAAATCGCGGCTGTCACGGAACCATTGAGGCATCGCCGGAAATCCCGGTGCGGCGGCGCTGCCTTCGCCGTAGTCGATCGCTTTGGTCCAGCGCCCGCGTCGCATCCATTCTACAACGCTGTCGGGCTGGTCCTGGCAAAGATCGGTGCCGATCCCGACATGCTCTGGCCCCATCAGATCGGCGGTGCGGACAATCATGTCGCAGAACCCTTGCAACGTGCATGCGCTGCCATCCTTCAGGTGATGCGGATAGACTGAGAAGCCCAGCATCCCGCCGCTTTGCCCAAGCGCGCGCAGAACCCGATCGGATTTGTTGCGCAAGGCCGGGTGCCAGTTGTGGGGGTTGGCATGGGTTATCGCGACGGGGCGGGTCGAATGATCGATTGCGTGCAGGGTGGACCGTTCACCCGAATGGCTCATGTCCACGACCATGCCGACACGGTTCATCTCGGCCACCACATCGCGGCCCATTCGGGTCAGGCCGGTGTCATCGGCCTCATAGCAGCCGGTCGCCAGCAGAGACTGGTTGTTGTAGGTCAACTGCATGAAGCGCAGGCCCAGAGTATTCAGAATTTCGACCAGGCCGATGTCATCCTCGATGCAGCTTGGATTTTGAGCGCCGAAGAAGATCGCCGTGCGCCCGGTCGCGCGGGCAAGATCCACGTCCGATGCGGCGCGGCCCTGAAAGATCAGATCCGGGAACTGCTCGAACCACCGGTTCCAGCGCTCGATATTCAAGACCGTTTCGCGGAACGTCTCGTGATAGGTGATGGTCACATGGACGGCATCCACCCCGCCCTCCCGCATCTGGCGGAAGACCTTTTCCGACCAGTTGGCATATTGCAGGCCGTCAATCAGAGGTGCGCCATTTCCCACGGTCACTCCGGCCTTCCCGCCGCAACATAGGCGGTCTTGACCGTGGTGTAGAATTCCGCGGCATAGCGGCCCTGTTCACGCGGGCCAAAACTGGAGGCGCCGCGCCCGCCGAAGGGCACATGGTAATCGGTGCCCGCAGTCGGCAGGTTCACCATCACGCATCCCGCGCGCATGTTCGCGCGGAAATGGCTGGCGCGGGCCAGGCTGCGAGTCATGATACCCGCTGTCAAACCAAAGTCGCTGTCATTGGCGATGTGCAGAGCTTCGTCATAGCTGTCGACCTTGATGACGCAGGTGATTGGGGCGAACATTTCCTCGCGGTTGATCGCCATGTCATTGCGTGTGTCGGCAAAGACGGCGGGGGACATGAAATACCCTGCCGTCGCACGATCAAGCCGCGCGCCGCCACAGAGCAGCTCTGCCCCTTCGGCACGGCCCTTGGCCACATAGGCCAGGTTCTGCGCCAACTGTCCTTCGCTGACCACCGGCCCAAGCTGGGTGCCCTCTTCCAGCGCATGCCCCACCCTGAAGGCATTGGCAGCGGTCACAAGCTTTTCGACAAAGGCATCGTGCAGCGTGGAATGCACGATCAACCGACTGGCAGCGGTACATTTCTGACCGGTGCCGCCAAAGGCCGCGCCCGCCGCATGGGCTACGGCCAGGTCAAGATCAGCGTCGTCCATGATGATCATCGGGTTTTTCGACCCCATTTCCAACTGAACCTTGGTCATGTTCGCCACCGCCGCCGCCGCGATGCCGCGCCCCACGGGAACCGATCCGGTAAAGCTGATCGCATCAACCAGACGGCTTTCGACCAGCCGTTGCCCCACGTCGTGCCCCGGTCCGGGAACAAGGTTGAAGACGCCCGGTGGAATGTCCTGCCGCGCGATGATCTCAGCGAGCATCACGGCGCTGGCCGGAGTCAGGTTTGCTGGTTTCCACACCACTGCATTGCCGAAGGCCAGAGCGGGGGCGATTTTCCAAGCCGGGGTCGCAATCGGAAAATTCCACGGGCTGATGATGGCGACGACACCCACCGGTTCCCGGCGCACGTCGATCTCAATATCTGGGCGCACGCTTTCGGCCAGATCGCCCTGATTGCGCAGCACTTCGGCAGCGTAATAGGTAAAGAACTGCCCGGCGCGATAGACTTCACCCTTGCCCTCGGTGGTCGGTTTGCCCTCTTCCCGTGCGACCATGGCGCCGATCTCGGCGGCGCGCGCCATCAACTCGGTGCCAATGGCCATCAGGATGTCATGCCGTTTCTGGATGCCCGCCGCCCACCAGAGCGGTTGCGCCCGCCTTGCCGCTACCAGCGCCGCATCCAGTTGCGCAGTGTCCGCCTGGGCGAATTGGCCGATACAGTCGGAGAGATCTGACGGATTGCGGTTTTCGACCACGGAAGCACCTGCCTGCCAGCGTCCGTCAAAATAGAGTCGGGTAGTCATGTGCTGCGTCCTTCCGATCCTAGCCTCAGGTATAGACGCCAGACAATATTTCAGACAATCTTGAAGTACTGAACTCCATTTCAGAATGTCTGAATATCCATGAAACTGGAACTGTTGCGCGTATTCGCTGTCACGGCCGAGCAGGGGTCGCTTTCACTGGCTGCGGCGCAGCTGGGGCGCACCCCTTCGGCCGTATCGATGGCCCTGGCTCAGCTGGAAGGCCACATTGGCGGCAGCCTGTTCGAATCAGACCGCAAGAACCGCCTGACTCCGCTGGGCCTGTTGGTCCTGGAAGAAAGCCGCCGCGCGACCGAGGCTTTCGACCGCAGCACCGACGCCATTCGTCGATACGCGCTTTCAACGGCGGGCACCGTCCGGATTGCGGCTGTGCCGTCGGCCACTGTCACGCTTTTGCCCAAGGTGGTGGCGTCCTTTCGAAATGAGCGTCCGGACGTGCGGCTGGAAATCAGCGACCTGGATACGGCTTCGGTGATGCACCGCATCCGCCTTGACGAGGCGGATATCGGAATCATCTCTTCGTCCCCCGGCGACATTGCCGCCGGAGAGGTCATCAGCCTGGATCCGCTGGGCATCGTCTGCCACCCCGAGGGGCAGATCGCAGGTGCGGTGGCGGCGGGGACGTCGCTGTCATGGGCGCTTTTGGCAAAAGAGCCGCTGATCGCCAACCCGCTGTGCCGCCTTGTCGCCGCGCCGATTCTGAAAGACCTTTTGGGCCGGTGCAATCTGGAGGCAAGAAACACGACCGCCCTTCTGGCCTTCGTGAAGAATCGGTTGGGGGCGACCGTGTTGCCCGAAGGCGCACTGCCCGCGATCTCGGAGGGCCTTTTGTTCCTGCGCCCGACAGATGCCCCTGCCTATCGCGAACTGCGCAAAGTCCACGGAGACCGCAAGGCGCTGAGCCCCGTGGCGCGAGCTTTCTGGCGGCAACTTGGGTGACGGGTGACAGAAGTCCCGCCCTGCAGCCTGACGGATGTGCGGCCTTTCACCAAGCGAGCGGATATGGCGTTCACCGGGGTAGACGGCAAACAACCTGCTGGCCCGCAGGTTCAGGGCCGGGCATTATAGGCAGAACCCCTCGCCGGGGTGAAAGCAAAGCCACAATTCCGGACCTGTCGCACATGCCGAACCCCTGTATCATCTGCGTGGCGATCACCGGATCCGTGGCGACGAAACAGAATAACCCGGCGGTGCCGATCACTATCGCGGAGCAGATCGAAAGCACGCACGAGGCCTTCGAGGCAGGCGCCAGCATCGCGCATTGCCATGTGCGTGATGACGAAGGAAAGCCCACCAGCGACCCCGAACGCTTTGCCCGCCTGAAAGAGGGGATCGAGACGCATTGCCCTGGAATGATCATCCAGTTTTCGACAGGGGGACGGTCGGGCATCGGGCGCAGTCGTGGCGGGATGTTGCACCTGCAGCCCGACATGGCGTCGCTTTCGGTCGGCTCGAACAACTTTCCCACCCGGGTCTACGAGAATCCGCCCGATCTCGTGGACTGGCTGGCTTCGGAAATGCTGACCTGCCGGGTGAAACCAGAGATCGAAGTCTTCGATCTGAGCCATATCCTGAAGGCCCATCAGATGTGGCAGGCGGGTCAGATCAGGGACCGACCCTATGTGCAGTTCGTCATGGGCGTGAAGAATGCCATGCCGGCAGATCGGGACGTATTCAACTACTACATCCACACGGTGAAAAGGCTTTTCGGCAGTGCTGTTCCATGGTGCGCAGCGGGGGTCGGACCGAACCAGCTTGTGCTGAACGATTGGGCGGTTTCGGCCGGTGGGCACGCGCGGACCGGGCTGGAAGACAATGTCCGCCTTGACCGCAACAACTTGGCGCCATCGAATGCAGCACTGGTGATGCGCGTGGTCGATCTTTGTGTCGCGTACGATCGTCCGGTGGCAGACTGGCAAACCGCCCGCGCCGTTCTTGGTCTGCCCGCGCCACCGTTCGCCGATCGACGGCCAGATCCAGTACGCCCTGATTGACCCCCCAGCACGCCACCTCCGCATACCATTGAGCGTGCTGCATTGGTCTGTTAAGCACATGCCCGACAGACACCGGCGTAGGCGCAAGCCCCTACCCCGAACGCAGGAGTTCACGATGGCAGACGAAACCGCAGCCGGGAATGGCGCCGCCGCCCCACAGGTGCGCATGCAGGTTCTGGCGCAATATATTCGCGACATGAGCTTTGAGAATATCGTCGCCCAGAAGGGCCTGGCGACCAGTGACGTTCAGCCCGACATTCAAGTTGCCGTCAGCCTCGATGCCCGCAAGCGGCCGGTCGATCACCAGTACGACGTGGTTACCAAATTCAAGGTGACTTCGAAGAACAAGGTGAACGGCGACAACCTGTTCCTGATGGAACTGGACTACGGCGGCACTTTCCATATCGAGGGCGTGCCTGAAGATCAGTTGCATCCTTTCCTGCTGATCGAATGCCCGCGGCTGCTGTTTCCGTTCGTGCGCCGAATCATTTCGGACGTCACGCGAGACGGTGGCTTTCCGCCGCTGAACGTCGACAACGTCGATTTCCTTGCGCTTTACCGTCAGGAACTGGCGCGGCGCGCGCAAGTGACGGCCTCGGCCCCCGAAACCGCCAACTGACTCGCACCACGGCCCGGGGCGATCAGAGCTGCGGTACGATCAACACGATTCCGTCAAGCTCTGGCTCCAACCTCAGCTGGCAGGACAACCGCGAGGTTGTCTTGCGCTCGGCATCGGCAACATCCAGCATCGGGCCTTCTTGCCGCCCTCGGCCGACAGTCGCATCGTGACGTTGCGATTGTCGCCGCCCCAGCTGCCCCAGATGCCCGACAAGCTGGCTGGTTGCAGCCGCGCATAGGACAGAGGGTTGGGCGCGACCAGACCCGAAATGCCTTTGTGGTGGCGCATCCAACCCGCGATGCAGCACTTCGCCAGATCGCTCAGATTGTCGGGATCGCCGCGGTCGCCATTGGCCAGCGCGTTGTGTTCCTTGCGGTCTGTGAACGACAGGTTAACGTGAAGACCCGAACCGCCCTTGCCAGGAATGGGTTTGGGCAGGAATGGCAGCAAGATGCCGTGCTCCAGTGCCACTTCGCGGGCCATCTGGCGGAACAGCCCGACCGAATCGACATGCTCAACCGCGGTGTCGAAGGTCATGGTGAATTCGAACTGGGGGGTGCCGTATTCGGCGGTGATCAGGTCCAGCGGCAAGCCGATTTTCCGTGCCTTGTTCCAGATCGCATAAATGAACCAGCGTGGGTCAGTGAAATTGCCGGTACGATAGACCACGCCGCCGGAGTTGCCATAAGGCACGATCTGCCCGTCCGCATTGTGGGCAAAGGCATAGGCCTCCCGCTCGATCCCGATCTTGGATGTCAGGCCGTGCTCGTCCCAGGCGGTCACGGCACGTTTCAGGGTGCCGCGCGGACACATCGGCAGCGGAGAGCCGTCGCTTTGATAAAGATCGCCCAGGACCATTCGCGTTCCCGGCTTCTACCCTTGACCGATTTCGTCACCAATCCAGCGCAAGGACATGTTGGGGATGCCTTCAAGGCACATCGTGCTGGGCGACTCCAACAGCAGGTGCTTGTCGCAATGCACGCTGAACGTGGGTTGGGCAAAGCGGCTTTCATCATCCTTCATCTTGGCGGCGGGCTGGTATTTCCCCCGCATGATCGAAAGATGATCGCGGAACATGGCGCGCAGGCGCTCTGACATCGGATCCTCCCTGTTTCGCGGTCTGGCGCCGCCTATTGAAGTGAAACTCGAACGGGCAGTTCCTTGAGCCGCCGATGAAGTTCGACCGCAGGAACCGATGCTCTCCGGCAGGCTCAACGGACATGATGCGCTTGGCAAGTTCTTCGAACAGGACCCGCGCCTCCAACCGCGCCAGCCACATCCCCAGGCACACATGTGGACCGCCCTGCCAGAACGCAACTTGGCGA
Organism: Paracoccaceae bacterium; assembly: GCA_049662025.1. Lineage (GTDB taxonomy): Bacteria > Pseudomonadota > Alphaproteobacteria > Rhodobacterales > Rhodobacteraceae > Pseudogemmobacter. The sequence continues at coordinate 31,776 of JBATAV010000064.1, forward strand.
TTCGGGGTGCGAGCGAAGTCAACCCGGAAAGGCGCCGCAAAGGTGGATTCGTCACGATTCCCGCCGGAAAACCAGTAGAGAACCCTTTCGCCAGCCTTCACGATCTTGCCGTGAAAATCGAAATCGCGTGTGGCGGTGCGGCGGAAATAGCTGGTTGGGCGGGCGCAACGGATTACCTCATCGGCCATGGTGTCACAGACCTCGCCGCGCAGTAGTTGGCTCAGGAGCTCGGGCTGGTGGCACAGCGCCTGAATTCCGGCGGCGATGGAATAGCGCGTGGTATCGTTGCCGGCGGCAACGAGAAGGCAAAAGAAGTTGCGGAATTCATGCTTGGGCAGGGTGCTGCCATCGCAGCCCTGCTGCAAAAGCAGGTGCAGAATGCCGAACGTATCGCCCGCTTCGGCCTTCCTGCGCACCAGTTCCTTGCCATAGACGAACAGCTCTGCCCCGGTGGAAGAGTCAAAGGGCATCTTTCGGAATTTGTCTGTGGTCATCTTGTCCGGCACATGGCTGGTGAAATCCGGGTCGGTATTGGCGATCAGGGCATCGCCCTTTTCCACCATCCAAGGCAGGTCTTCCTCTGGCCTGCCACGGATGCGGCCCAGCATCCGCATCGGCAATTGGCGGGCGATGTCTTTGGTGGTGTCAAAGCTGTCCTTTTCCAGAGCTTCGTCGAAGATCGGGGCGCAAAGCGCGCGGATCACCGGCTCGAACCCGGCCA
>JBATAV010000065.1:0-3062 GCA_049662025.1 Paracoccaceae bacterium
GTGCAGGGCGGCACGGCTGCCCGTGCGGATTGGCTGGCCGAGGCGCTTTTGGCCGGGGCCGCCGATGTGACCCGGCTTTCCGTGGCCGAAGAGCCGGACCTGGCCGTGATCGACGTGGGCGTTGCGCAGGCGCGCGATTCTGGGGTGCAGGTGGTGGCCGCTCTGGGTGGCGGTGCCGTTATCGACGCGGGCAAGGCGATTGCCGCCCTTGTGCCCGCCTCGCGGCCGATGCTGGATCATCTGGAGGTGGTGGGGCAGGGCCTGCCGCTGGACCACGCGCCCTTGCCCTTTGTCGCCTTGCCCACAACGGCCGGAACCGGTGCCGAGGTTACCCGCAACGCGGTGATCGGCGTACCGGACCAAGGCCGCAAGGTCAGTCTGCGCGATGCCCGGATGCTGCCCCGGCTGGCTATCGTCGACCCTGCGCTGACCGATCATTGCCCGCGCGGCGTTACCCTTGCTTCGGGCCTTGATGCGCCGACCCAAGGGATCGAGCCCTTCGTCTCGACCCGCGCCAACCCCTTGACCGATGCGCTGTGCGCGGCTGCCATTCCGCTGGCGCTGGCGCTGGCGCTGGCCGATTGGGCGCGGGATGCCGGCCTGCCGGGGTTGACCGGGCTGGGCGTGACCTTGGAAATGCGGGCGATGGCGGCACGCTCGGCCACCGCCTCATCCTCGATGAAGGCCAACCCGTCAAAATTGTCAGAAGCCGATCTGGCGGCGATCATGGCAGAGGCTGCGTGATGGCCCGACGTGGCGATATCGACCCCGAAGAAAGTCTGGCCCTGCGCGCGGCCTGGCTGCATTTCGCGGGTGGGCTGACCCAGGCGGCGGTGGCCAAACGGCTGGGCCTGCCCTCGGTCAAGGCGCATCGGCTGATCGCGCGGGCGGTAGACGCAGGCTTGGTCAAGGTGTCGATCGACGGCGCCATCGTTGAATGCGCGCAGCTGGAAGACAGCCTGTGTCGCCGCTATGGCCTTGATTTCGCTGAGGTCGCCCCTGATCTTGGCGAAGAGGGCCTGCCTTTGCGTGCCCTTGGCCTTGCCGGTGCCGCCTTCCTGCGGCGCGAGATTGAGCGCGGCGATCACGCGGTAATCGGCCTTGGCCATGGCCGCACCCTTGCCGCCGCCGTGCAGCAATTGCCGCGCTTTGGCGCCGCCGGCCAACGGTTTGTCTCGCTTCTGGGCGGGCTGACGCGCAATTACGCCGCCAACCCGCATGACGTGATGCATTCGCTGGCGGCCAAGACCGGCGCGCAGGCCTTTGTGCTGCCGGTGCCGTTCTTTGCCAACTCGGAAAAGGACCGCGCCATCCTGCTTTCGCAGCCCGGCGTGCAGGACATCTTCGACATGTCACGCGGCGCGGGGTTGAAGGTGGTGGGCATCGGCACCGCCGATTCCGGCGCGCAACTGGTGGCCAGCGGCATGATCGAGCCGCCCGAGATTGACGAGATCACCGCTGCCGGTGGCGTAGGTGAAATGCTGGGCCATTTCTTCAACGCAAAAGGCCGGGTGCTGGAAACTCGGCTGACCGCGCGGCTTCTGGCGGTGGATCTGGACGGGCCGAAAGACAGCCGCATCGTCGCCATCGCGGGCGGCACGGCCAAGGCCGCTGCCATCCGCGCAGTGCTGCAAAGCGGGCGGCTGAAGGGCCTGATCACCGACGAACCGACCGCGCGCCTGTTGATGGGGCAGGGCGGATGAGCGAATTCAACCAAAGAAAAAGGGCGGCGTGATGGGCGAGAGGGTCTGGATCGGCACCAGCTGGAAGATGAACAAGACGCTGTCCGAGGCGCGCGCATTTGCCGAAGGCCTGCGGGTGGCAGCGGTCGATCCCCGATTGCAACCCTTTGTGATTCCTCCCTTTACGGCGGTGCGAGAGGTCAAGGTGCTGTTGGCCGGATGCGGCGTCAAGGTCGGCGCGCAGAACATGCATTGGGAGGATGCTGGCGCCTGGACGGGTGAAATCTCGGCCCCGATGCTGGTGGATTGCGGGCTGGACATCGTGGAGTTGGGCCACTCTGAGCGGCGTGAACATTTCGGCGAAACCGATGAAACCGTCGGCCTGAAAGTCGCGGCGGCGGTTCGGCACGGGCTGACCCCGCTGATCTGCATTGGCGAGACGCTGGCCGAACGGCAGGCAGGCCGGGCGCAGGAGGTGCTTGCAGCGCAGGTGCGCGGGGCGCTTGCCAATCTGACGGCAGCACAGAAATCGGCAGAGATTCTATTGGCTTACGAGCCGGTCTGGGCCATCGGAGTGAACGGCATCCCCGCCACCTCGGGTTATGCCGATGCGCGCCAGGCCGAAATCATCGCGGTCGCCGAAAGCGTGCTGGGCCGCCGCGTGCCTTGCCTTTATGGCGGCTCGGTCAACCCCGGCAATTGCGAAGACCTGATCCAGTGCCCGCATGTCGACGGTCTCTTCATCGGACGATCGGCCTGGGCGGTGGACGGCTATCTGGATATCCTGGCGCGCTGCGCCGCCAAACTTTGAAGGAGACCCCCCATGAAACTGGCAATCGCAGGCGACAGCGCGGGTGAAGGGCTGGCCAGGACCCTGGCCGAGCATCTGAAATCGCGCCATGAGGTGTCGGAAATCAGCCGGACCGAGGCGGGGCCGGATGCCTTTTACGCCACCCTCTCGGACCGGGTGGCAAGCGAGGTGATGCAGGGCAAATATGATCGCGCCATTCTGGTGTGCGGCACCGGCATCGGGGTGTCCATTGCGGCCAACAAGGTGCCCGGCATTCGCGCCGCGCTCTGCCACGACACCTATTCGGCCACCCGCGCGGCGCTGTCGAACAACGCCCAGATCATCACCATGGGCGCCCGGGTGATCGGCTCGGAACTGGCCAAGGCCATCGCCGATGCCTGGCTGGCCGAGACGATGAACTTTGACGCAACCGGCAAATCGGCCGGCAATGTCGATGCGATCGACGCGGTCGATGCAAAGTATTCCAAGCGCTAGGCCGGTGCTGCACCTGCCGAACGACGGCGCGGCAATGGGGGCGGCGCTGGAAGATCATCTGGGACCAACAGGCCCGGCGCGGATCGTGGCGGCGC
>JBATAV010000066.1:0-4191 GCA_049662025.1 Paracoccaceae bacterium
GCATGACCGCCTCGCCGCGCCCGAAGACCCGGCCTAGCCGCCCCGCACCGACCGAAACCGCCGCGGCCGATCCGGCCGTGCAGCCGGCGTCCGAATCCACCTCGGACACGAGTGCCCTTGATGCCGCCCTGGCCGAGGCGAATGCCACGACCGAGGACACCGCCGCCTCGGGCGGGTCCGACACCATCGCGCCGACCGGCCCGCCGTTGAATGCGGGCGAGATCGGCGACGTGCGCAGCGCCATCGGCGGAAAGTGGAGCCTTGGGACCGTGTCGTCGGATGCGATGCGCACGACCATTGTCGTCCGCGTGACCTTTGACCATTCGGGCAAGCCCACCGACATCAAGCTGATCGAAAGCGACGGCCCGACGCCAGAGGCGACGAACACCGCCTTTTCCGCCGCCAAAAGTGCCATCGTCCGCGCCTACCGCGAAGGCGGCATCCCGCTGCCGCCCGACAAGTATGAAACCTGGAAGGTGCTGGATCTGGTCTTCGACCCCAACGGGATGAGGTTCAGATGACCGCATTTTCCGCCCGCAACCGGCAAGGGGCCGCCGAACGGCCCGATTTCCCCTCACCCCCCCGCGCCCCATGGGCTAGACAGAAAAGAAAACGGAGCACGAGGCACATGAGATCCTTTTTCCGCAGTCTTCCCGCCCTGATGGCCATGGTGCTGGCGACGCTGATGGTCGCGGCACCGGCGATGGCAGAAGACCCGCCGCGCATCGTCATCACCGAAGGCGTGATCGAGCCGATGCCCTTTGCGGCCCCGGTCTTCGTCGACGAAGGCGGCGCGGGCGACATGGCGCGCAACCTGTCCCGCGTGGTCGTGTCGGACCTTGTCGGCACCGGGCTGTTCCGCGAAATCCCCGAAGAAGCGCATATCAGCCGCGTCACCAGCTTTGACGGCGGCGTGGCCTTTGAAGACTGGCGCGCGGTGAATGCGCGGGTGCTGATTACGGGCGCGGTTTCGGTGGCGGGCGACCGGATCACGGTCAAGTTCCGCGCCTATGACGTGGTCAACGGCACCGCCATCGACGGTGCCGCGCTGCAATTTGCCGGCACCACGGCGGGGTGGCGGCGGATGGCGCACAAGGTGGCCGATGTGGTCTATTCCAAGATCACCGGCGAGGGTGGCTATTTCGACAGCCGGGTGGTGTTCGTTTCCGAGTCCGGGCCGAAGAATGCGCGGGCCAAGCGGCTGGCGGTGATGGATTACGATGGCGCGGGCGTGCAGTACCTGACCGATTCCGCGGCCATCGTGCTGGCCCCGCGCTTTTCGCCCTCGGGCGACCGCATCCTGTACACCAGCTACGAATCCGGCTTTCCCCGCATCACCTTGATGGATGTGGGGTCGCTGTCGCGCCGTTCGCTGGATGACCAGCCCGGCACCATGACCTTTGCGCCGCGCTTTTCGCCCGATGGCGGCACGGTGGTGTTTTCGCTGGAACGCGGCGGCAATTCCGACATCTACGCGCTGAACCTGGCCTCGGGCGGGCTGAAGCAGCTGACCAATGCGCCTTCGATCGAGACCGCGCCCTCGTTCAGCCCCGAGGGCAGCAAGATCGTGTTTGAAAGCGACCGCTCGGGCGTGCAGCAGATCTATGTCATGTCGGCGGGCGGTGGCGAGGCGCAGCGGATTTCCGGCGGCGAGGGGCGCTATGGCACCCCGGTCTGGAGCCCGCGCGGCGACCTGATCGCCTTTACAAAGCAGAACGCGGGCCGGTTCCACATTGGCGTGATGCGCACCGATGGCAGTGAGGAACGCTTGCTGACCGCCTCGTTCCTGGATGAAGGCCCGACCTGGGCGCCGAACGGCCGGGTGATCATGTTCACCCGCGAAACCAGCGGTGCGGGCGGGCAGGCGACGCTGTGGTCGGTGGATATCACCGGACGGAACCTCAAGCAGATTCCGACCGAGGGGCCGGCTTCCGATCCGGCTTGGTCGCCGCTGTTGCCGTAACCACGCGCCCGATTCCCAAGGCCGTGCAAACCTGTTAATGTGGCGCCAAATCGCCCCGTTCGAGCCAACGAGAAGGACAGACCCGATGACGCTTTTCCCCAAGGCCCTGCTGTTGCTGGCCACGCTTTCCCTGGCTGCCTGCCAGAACCCCGACCGTTACGGCAGCGGCGCGGGCGGGCCGGGCGATGGCACCGGCGCGGGGGCCGGATATGTTGATACCACCGGTCTGGGCGACCCGAACGACCCGCGCTCGATTGCCTATTTCAACCAGACGGTTGGCGACAAGGTGCTGTTCGCGGTGGACCAGTCGACCTTGTCGCCCGATGCCCGGAGCATCTTGCAAGGCCAGGCCAACTGGCTGGCGCAGAACCCCGGCTATGCGGTGATCATCGAAGGCCATGCCGATGAGCAGGGCACGCGCGAGTACAACCTTGCGCTTGGCGCCCGTCGGGCTGCCGCCGTGCAGGCCTTTCTGATCAGCCAGGGCGTTGCCGGAAACCGGATGCGCACCATCAGCTATGGCAAGGAACGCCCGATCGAGGTCTGCTCGGACGAAGGCTGCTATGCCAAGAACCGCCGCGCCGTGACGGTGCTGTCGGTTGGCGCAGGGGCCTGACATGCTGGCGCGCGCCTTGCGCCTTGGGCTGATCGTGCTGGCGCTGCCTTGCGTGGCGCCCATGGCGGCGCTGGCGCAGGTCAGCCCGCAGACGCTGGCCGATGTTCGCGCCGAGCTGGATCAGCTTGCGGCCGATTTCAATGCACTGAAATCCGAGCTGGTCGCCAGCGGCAACACCGCCTCCATCGGGGGCGGTGACGCCTTGCAGCGGATGGATGCGATCGAGGCCGAACTGGCCCAGCTGACCGCGCGCACCGAACAGGTGGAGTTGAAGCTGAATCGCGTTGTCGCCGACGGCACCAACCGGATCGGCGACATCGAATACCGCCTGTGCGAAGCGACGGCGGGCTGCGACCCGTTGAACATGCCCGCGACCGCCCCCCTCGGCGGCGACACAACCGCAACCGCCACCCCGACGCCCGGCTTTTCCGCCGAAGCGACCGGCGGCCCCGAACTTGCCATCGGTGAACAGGCAGACTTTGACCGGGCCAAGGAGGTGCTCGGTCAGGGTGACTTTCGCGGTGCTGAAGCGCTCTTTGCGACCTTTACCCAATCCTATCCTGGCGGGCCACTGACGCAGGAGGCGCACTATCTGCGTGGCGAGGCGTTGCGCCAGTTGGGTGAGACCGCCAATGCGGCACGGGCCTATCTGGAGGCCTATTCCGGCAACCCGCAGGGGGCGCTGGCACCGGATGCGCTGTTGAAGCTGGGTGAGTCTCTGGGCGATCTGGGCCAGACGCCCGAGGCCTGCGTGACCCTGGGCGAGGTGGCGACGCAATATCCCGGCACCACGGCGGCCACCCAGGCGCCGATCGCCATGCAGGGGCTGGGGTGTCCGTAGAGGCGGGCTTTGACTGGCCGAAGGATCTGGGTGAATCCCTTGCCGCGCCCGCGGTTGTGGCGGTGTCCGGAGGCAGCGATTCCATGGCGTTGCTGCATATGGTGGCCGAGATTGCGTCGCGGACGGGCCGCGCCGTCTGCGCGCTGACCGTGGATCACCGACTTCGCCCCGAGGCCGCCGCCGAAGCCGCCTTTGTTGGCCGGGCCTGCAAGGCCCTGGGCGTTCCGCATGAGGTTCTGGTCTGGGACCATGGCGCCATCGTCGGGAACCTGATGGATGCGGCGCGCGATGCCCGCTACCGGATGATGGCGGATTGGGCGCGCGGGCGTGGCATTGGCTTTGTCCTGCTGGGCCACACCGCGGATGATCAGGCCGAGACCTTCCTGATGGGGCTGGCGCGCAGTGCCGGGCTGGACGGGCTGACCGGGATGCGTCCGCACTGGCAGCAGGGGGGCGTGACGTTCCTTCGCCCCTTGCTGGGCCTGTCGCGGGCCGTTTTGCGCAGCTATCTGCAGGGCAAGGGGCAGGTCTGGATCGACGATCCGACCAATGAAAACGACCGCTACACCCGCGTGAAGGCCCGCCGGGCGCTGAAGGCGTTGAAGCCGTTGGGCGTGACGGTGGACCGGCTTTCCCAGGTCATCCACAATCTTGCGATGGTGCAAGGCGTGGTGCGCGACGCGGTGGCGCGGGCCGCGCGTGAGGTGGTGACCGAGACCGCAGGCGCGCTGATCTTTGACCGCAGCGCGCTGGGCCCCTGCGGCCCCGAGG
>JBATAV010000067.1:0-2503 GCA_049662025.1 Paracoccaceae bacterium
CGCCTGCACCGCCGCCCAGGCAATGCGCTGAAACGCCGCCGCCTGACCCTCGGTGATCACCGCGTCCCGGCTCGGCCAGCTGCGGGTCACTTTGGGCGGCAAGCCTTCGGGAGACTGGCCCGTCAAAACCGCCAGTTGCACCATCGCCACGAAATACAGCCCCTTGCCGTTGGGGTGGATGTCATCGACGAAAAGCTGGCGAATGTCGGTGATCCCCGGCACCGCTCCGTCGGCGATCTCGTCGGCCAACCGCCCCATCGCCTGACCCACGGGGATGACCTCGGCCCCGCCCGCAATGGCCAGCCATAACGGCAGATCGTCGTCGATCCGCTGCCGCCACGGCACATCAGCGCCCGGATCGTCGGGCACCATCCCCCCGGTGCCCGACTTCAGCGAGGTCCAGGTCTCATAGACATAAACCCTGGCCTTCGCATTGCCATCCTTTGCCGCCGCCGCCCAGCGCGCCACCATGCCGGCACTGTCATCCCATTTCAGGTGACCCGCCAGCGGCACCGCCTCGGTCAGCACCAGCGCCGTCACCTGACCGCCCGCCAGTGCCTTGCGGCCATCCACGCCCTCGGCCTTGTCCGAATGGTCCCAGGAATAGGCCAAGGTCGCGCCGTTGATGATCTGCGCCTCGACCACCGCAGGCAGGCCCATCCGGTCCAGCCCCGCTTCGACCATGCCGGGCAGGGTGGGACCGATCAGGCTGTGGCCGACAAACAGGATCTTGGCAAGACAGGCGAACAGCGACATCGGCAACTCCACGGGTATCACGCCGATCAGAGCATAGCCGCTGCCGTCGCGCCAGACCACGCCCGCCGCCCCTTTCGGCTGACGCCCGATCTGGTATCAAGGGCACGTCCAGTCGCTGCCACGGAGGGGACATGCTAAGCTTCCTGCTGCACGCCAAGTTGCGGTTCTATCGCGTCGAGGTGGCCGAGACCCTGTTCGGCGACCGCTGGCGCTGCAAGGCCATCCGGCGGGGTTATCACGCGGAAAAGGGGCAAGGATGACACCGCATCTCTGGGTTCGGGCCGAACAGCGCCCGCATGAAGAACGGGTGGGTGTCACGCCCGAAGGCGTTGCAGCCCTGGTCAAGGCCGGGATCCGCGTGACGGTCGAAGAAAGCCATGTCCGCGCCATCCCGATCGACGGCTATGCCAAGGCGGGGGCCGAGATCGTGGCCGAGAACCTTTGGCCGAAGGCGCCGCAGGACGCCATCATCTTCGGGCTGAAAGAACTGCCCGACGACGGCACGCCACTGCCGCATCGCCACATCATGTTCGGCCATGCCTTCAAGGGCCAGCCCGCAGGGCAGGTTCTGCTGCAGCGGTTCAAGGCCGGGGGTGGGACACTGTACGATCTGGAGTATCTGGTCGGCGAAGACGGCCGCCGCGTGGCCGCCTTCGGCTATTGGGCGGGCTATGCCGGCGCTGCCCTGTCGCTGAAATGCTGGGCCGCCCAACAGCGCGGAACACTTTTCGGCCCGGTCGGCACGGTGGCCTCGCAACAGGCGCTGCTCGATCAGCTTGGCACCGAATTCAAGGGCCTCTCTCGCCCCCGCGCCCTGATCATCGGGGCGCTTGGCCGCGTCGGCACCGGAGCGGCCGACCTTTGCACCGCCATGGGTGTCGCCGTGACCAAATGGGACATGGCCGAGACCGCCAGCGGCGGCCCGTTCCCGCAGGTGCTGCAGCACGAGATCCTTCTCAACTGCATCCTCGCCCGCCCCGGCTGCCCGGTCTTCGTGCCCGCCTCGGCCAAGACTGACCCGACGCGCAAGCTGACCGTGATCGGCGATATCGCCTGTGATCCGACCTCGGATTTCTCGCCGATCAAGGTCTATGACCGCGCCACCGACTGGGATGCGCCCGCCCTGCGGGTGCATGACAGCCCGCCGCTGGACGTGACCGCCATCGACAACCTGCCCTCGCTGATGCCGGTGGAATCGTCGCAGGATTACGCGGCGCAATTGCTGCCGTCGCTTCTGACGCTGACCAATCTTGGCGCTGGTGTCTGGGGTCGGGCCAGATTCGAATTCGACCGCCACTGCGCGAACCTATAAAGGAGACGACCCATGACCATCCACTGGTGCGGCACCGGCCTTTCCTCCGGCCCCGGCCTTCGCCGCCTGATCGACGCGGGCCATCCGGTCGTGGTCTGGAACCGCACGGTCGCCAATGCCGCCGAAGCGGTGGGCGACGTCGCAAAGGACATCCGCGCCTATTCGCTGCCCGCGCTGACTGCCGCCCTTGCCCCCGGCGATGTCGCCATCTCGATGCTGCCCGCCGACCAGCATGTGCCGATCGCCACCGCCTGCCTGGAAAAGGGCGCGCATTTCGTGTCGTCCAGCTATATCGCGCCGGAAATGAAGGCGCTGGACGGTGCTTTCCGCGACGCCGGTCTGGTCAGCCAGAACGAGGTCGGGCTCGACCCCGGCATCGACCATCTGATGGCGCACGACCTTGTCGCCCGCTACCGCGCCAGCCGCGCCTTTCAC
>JBATAV010000068.1:0-7101 GCA_049662025.1 Paracoccaceae bacterium
GCTCAAGGTGCTGGGCGCCCACCCTGACGGCGGCGAAGTGCAGGTGATGCCGGGCCGCTACGGGCCTTATGTCAAATGGGAAAAGGTCAATGCCACCCTGCCGAAGGAGATGGCGCCCGAGGCCGTGACACTGGAAGAGGCCCTTGTCCTGATCGCCGAACGCGCCGCAAAAGGTGGCAAGCCGGCACGCAAGACGGCCACAAAGAAAGCCCCCGCAAAAGCGGCCAAGGCGGCCCCAGCCAAGAAACCTGCCGCCAAGAAACCTGCCCCGAAGAAGGCCGCGAAAAAGGCCTGATCCGCCTTCATCTTGGTCAAAATATTCTCGGGAGGTGAGGCGCACCGCGCCGAGGGGGGCAGACAGCCCCCCTGCCGCCGCCAGCCAAAGGCGCAACCTCCCTCAGCCGCGCGGGTTCAACAGCTTGCCCATCACATCGGCGGCGGTGATCACGCCCAACCGCGCCCCGGCTTCCGCCACGACCAGCGCCTCGGCGCCGCCCTTCAGCGCCTCCATCACCTCCTTGACCGGCGTGTCCGGCCCGACCTCGCGGCCCTCGGCGGTGCCCGGACCCATCACATCGCGCGCGGTCAGCACGCCCAAAGGGTTCATGTGGGCCACGAATTCGGCAACATACGCTGACACCGGATTGGCGATGATTTCGCGCGCGGTGCCGCATTGGACGATGCGGCCCCCCTCCAGCAGGGCGATACGATTGCCGATCTTGAAGGCCTCGTCCAGATCGTGGCTGACAAAGACGATGGTGCGTTTCAGCTTGGCTTGCAGGTCCAGCAACTCGTCCTGCAGCTTGGCGCGGATCAGCGGATCCAGTGCGCTGAACGGCTCGTCCATCAGCAGGATCGGCGCTTCGGTCACGAAGGCGCGCGCCAGCCCGACGCGCTGCTGCATGCCGCCCGACAATTCACCCACCTTGCGGTCGGCCCATTGGCTCAGGTTCACCAGCGCCAGCTGCGCGTCCACCTTGGGGCGCCGATCCGCCGCCGACATGCCGGAAAGCTCCAGCCCCAGCCCGACGTTTTCGCGCACCGTCCGCCAGGGCAGAAGGCCGAATTGCTGGAACACCATGGCGACGTGGTTGGACCGCAGCCGCCGCAGCGTTGCTGGATCGGCCTTGGTCACCGACACCATGCCCTTGCCGTCATTCACCCGCACCTCGCCCCGGACCACCGGGTTCAGCGCATTCACCCCGCGCAGAAGGGTGGATTTGCCAGAACCGGACAGCCCCATCAGCACCAGAATCTCGCCCTGTGCCACGGTCAGCGAGCAATCGTGAACGCCAAGGATCTGCCCGGTCTGGGTCTGGATCTCGCTGCGCGAAAGGCCGCGGTCCATCAGCGGCAGGGCGCGGTCGGGGCGGTCGCCAAAGACGATGGAAACCTTGTCGAACTCGACAGCAATATCAGGGGCGGCATTGTCGGCGGCGGTCATTTGCGCGTCACCCTCAGCATGCGGTCCAGAAGAATGGCCACCACGACGATGATGAACCCCGATTCAAAGCCAAGTGCCGTGTTGACCGAATTCAGCGCCCGTACCACCGGCACGCCCAGACCGTTTGCGCCGACCAGTGCTGCGATCACCACCATCGACAGCGACAGCATGATGGTCTGGTTCAGCCCCGCCATGATCTGGGGGAAGGCATAGGGCAGCTCGACCTTCCATAGCCGTTGGCGCGGCGTGGCGCCAAAGGCGGTTGCGGCCTCCAATAGCGGCGTGGGTGTGGTCGAGATGCCAAGGTGGGTCAGACGAATCGGTGCGGGCAGCACGAAGATCACGGTGGCGATCAGGCCCGGCACCATGCCGAGGCCGAAAAACACGATGGCCGGGATCAGATAGACAAAGGTCGGCAGGGTCTGCATCAGGTCCAGGATCGGCACCATGGCGCGGTAAAGCCGCGGCCGGTGCGCCGCGGCGATGCCGATGGGCACGCCCACACCCATGCAGACCACACAAGCCGACAGGATCAGCGTCAGGCTTTGCGTGGTTTCCTTCCAGTAGCCCTGGTTGAGGATGAAGAAAAAGCCCAGCACGACCCCCAGGCAGACCTTCCAGTTGCGCTGCAAGGCCCAGGTCAGCGCGACAAAGGCCGCGATGATGATCAAGGGATGCGGGGTTTGCAGCACATAGAGAATGGCGTTGATCAGCCATTCCATCACCGCAGAAATACCGTCGAACAGCGCGCTCAGATTGGCGTTCATCCAGTCGAATATCGCTTTCGCGGATTTGCCGATTTGAATCTTGAGGTCGCTGTCGTCCATCCGGTTGATGAACGCCTTGCCGCTGAACAGCCAATCCATGCCGCACTCCCCTTGCGGAAACGGGGCCCCGTCGTTGCGGGGTCCCCGTAGAATGATCAGTCAGATGATCAGTTCAGTGCCGCGGCCACGGCCGCCTTTGCATCGCCGCCATCCTTGGTGGTGACGCCGTCCAGCCAGGGCTCCCAGGCGGCGGGGTTGGCGGCCAGCCAGGCCTTGGCGGCATCGGCCGCATCGGTGCCATTGTCCAGGATGGCGCCCATGATCTCGTTCTCCATCGGCAGCGTGAAGGTCAGGTTCTGCAACAGCTTGCCGGTGTTCGGGCATTCGGCCACATAGCCCGCGCGGGTGTTGGTGGCCACGATGGCGCCGCCCAGGTTGGGGCCGAAATAATCATCGCCGCCGGTCAGGTAGGTCATCTTGAAATTGGCGTTCATCGGGTGCGGTTCCCAGCCGAGAAAGACAATCGGCTTGCCCGCCTCGGTGGCCCGCTTGACCTCGGCCAGCATCCCCTGTTCGGAGGATTCCACCACCTCGAACCCGTCCAGGCCAAAGGGGCCGTTTTCGACCATGTCGATGATCAGCCGGTTGCCGTCATTGCCCGGCTCGATCCCGTAGATCTTGCCCTCCAGCGCGTCTTTCTGCGCAGCGATATTGCCGAAATCCGAGATCCCCAGCGCCGCGCCGGCCTCATTGGTGGCCAGGGTGTATTTCGCGCCTTCCAGATTGGTGCGCACGGTATCGACGGTGCCAGCCTCGCGGTAGGTGGCGATATCGCCTTCCATCGTCGGCATCCAGTTGCCGAGAAAGACGTCGACGTCGCCGCCGGCCAGGCCCGCATAGGTGACCGGCACCGAGAGGATCTTGATCTCGGTCTCATAGCCCAGGGCCCGCAGAACGACTGCGGTCGCGGCGGTGGTGGCGGTGATGTCGGTCCAGCCGACGTCGGAAAAGACGATCTTGTCGCAGCCTTCGGCAAAGGCCGAACCGGCCAGCGCAAAGGTGACGGCGGTGGTCAGAAGGGTTGAACGGATGGTCATGAGTGCTCCCCGCAGTTTTTGTTGATTGACGAGTCAATAAACTTCATGCTTCACCCGGAATGCAAGCATTTGTTGAGGTCGGGTGATGCCGAAGCTTGGAATGGAGCCTATCCGCAAGGAAGCGCTGGTGAAAGCCACGATCGTCGAGATCGGGCGCACCGGCTCTCTGGACGTGACGGTCAGCCAGATCGCCAAGCGGGCGGGGATGTCGCCGGCACTGGCGCATCACTACTTCGGCTCGAAGGAAGAGATGTTTCTGGCCGCGATGCGCCACATCCTGACGCTGTATGGCGCCGAGGTGCGCGGCGCGCTGGCCGGTGCCGAAGGGGCAGACAGCCGCATCCGCGCCATTCTGCGCGCGTCCTTCAGCCCCGGCAACTTCCGGCGCGAGGCGGTGGGGGCCTGGCTGAACTTCTGGGTGCTGGCGCAGTCCGTGCCGCAGGCCAAGCGGCTGCTGGCGATCTATCAGGGGCGGCTCAGGTCGAACCTTGTGGCGGCGCTGCGTCCGCTGGCCGGGGTGGATTCGGGGCGCATCGGCAGCGGTCTGGGGGCGCTGATCGACGGGCTTTACCTGCGCGAAGTGTTGAAGACCGGGGCGCCGGACGGGGCGGCGGCGGTGGCCACGGCGCTGGCCTATCTGGACGCGGAACTGGCGAGGCGATAGCCGCGAAGCCCTGCAGTTGCACCGCCTAACAAATTGAAAAAACGTGGGAAATACTGAAATGAATGCCGATTATGTGATCGTTGGCGCCGGGTCGGCAGGCTGCGCCATGGCTTACCGCCTGGCCGAGGCCGGGCGGCGGGTGATCGTGATCGAGCATGGCGGCAGCGATGCCGGGCCGTTCATCCAGATGCCCGGCGCGCTCAGCTATCCGATGAACATGGGCATCTACGACTGGGGCTTTCAGTCCGAACCCGAACCGCAACTGGGCGGCCGCCGTCTGGCCACCCCGCGCGGCAAGGTGATCGGCGGCTCGTCCAGCATCAACGGCATGGTCTATGTGCGCGGCCATGCCCGCGACTTCGACACCTGGGCCGGGATGGGCGCCGATGGCTGGTCCTATGCCGACGTGCTGCCCTATTTCAAACGGATGGAGCACAGCCACGGCGGGCAAGGCCCCGAGTGGCGCGGCGACAACGGCCCGCTGCACATCACCCGTGGGCCGCGGTCGAACCCGCTGTTCGATGCCTTCATCGAGTCAGGTCGGCAGGCGGGCTATCCGGTCACGCCCGATTACAACGGGCAGCAGCAAGAGGGCTTTGGCCCGATGGAGGCGACGATCTGGAAGGGGCGGCGCTGGTCGGCCGCCAATGCCTATCTGAGGCCTGCAATGGCCACCGGCAACGTGCATCTGACACGCGGTTTCGCCCGTCGCGTGGTGCTGGAAGGCCACCGCGCCGTCGGGGTCGAGGTGGACACCGCCGCCGGACGTCAGATCATCCGCGCGGGGCGCGAGGTGATCATCGCCGCCTCGTCGATCAACTCGCCGAAACTCCTGATGCTGTCGGGCATCGGCCCCGCCGCGCATCTGCGCGAACATGGGGTCGAGGTCATTGCCGACCGCCCCGGCGTCGGCGCGAACCTGCAGGACCACCTTGAAATCTACATGCAATTCTCGGCCGCCCAGCCGGTAACCCTTTACAAATACTGGAATCTTTTCGGAAAAGCCTGGGTTGGCGCGCAATGGCTGTTGACCGGCGGCGGCCTTGGCGCCTCGAATCAGTTCGAGGCCTGCGCCTTCATCCGCTCCAGGGCCGGGGTGGAATACCCCGATATCCAGTATCACTTCCTGCCCATCGCCGTGCGCTATGACGGCAAGGCGGCGGCGGGCGGCCACGGCTTTCAGGCCCATGTCGGGCCGATGCGGTCAAAGTCGCGCGGCGCTGTGACCCTGCGCTCGGGCAAGCCCGAAGACGCCCCGGTGATCCGCTTCAACTATATGTCCACGCCCGAGGACTGGGAGGATTTTCGCGCCTGCATCCGCCTGACCCGCGAAATCTTCCGGCAAGAGGCGTTCCAGCCCTTCGTGAAGGCGGAAATCCAGCCGGGGCCGGGGGTGGAGACTGACGCCCAACTGGACGATTTCCTGCGCCAGCACGCCGAAAGCGCCTATCACCCCTGCGGCACCTGCCGGATGGGGCGGGCAACCGACAACATGGCGGTGGTCGATCCCGAATGCCGGGTGATCGGCGTCGAAGGCCTGCGGGTCGCCGACAGCTCGATCTTCCCGCAGGTCACCAACGGCAACCTGAACGGCCCCTCGATCATGACCGGCGAAAAGGCCGCCGACCACATCCTGGGCCGCACGCCGCTGGCTGCGCTGAACAACGCGCCCTGGATCAACCCGAATTGGCAGGTGTCGCAGCGCTGATTCGTGCCGCCAGTTGATCCCGGTCAAGGGCAGCCCTGCCTCAAGCCACTAGGATTGATCGGCAAATGAAGGAGCAACGCATGTCGAACACCCCCCATACCCTGCACGAGGAATTCCCCGCCGATCTGGACAAGCTGCACGCGCTGAAAGTCTCGAACGCGCATTTCGCCAAGCTGCTGACCGAATATGACGTGGTGAACGACAAGGTGCATCGGGCCGAAACCCGGCTGGACCTTTTGACGGACGCCGAAGAAGACGGCCTGCGCAAGGAACGCCTGCGGGTCAAGGACGAGATCGCGCGGATGATGCGGGCCTAATCCGCTTCGTCAATCTGCAATGTCATAGGGCAGAAGGCCGCGCCTGTCGGGATCGACCTTCAGCCTGCGCTCCAGCGGCGGGACCGACCTTTGATGGCAGTCCCGCCGCTCGCATATCCGGCAGCTGATGCCGATCGGCTCGAACCGGCCCTTCAGGTCCAGCCCGTCGGAATAGACCAGATCGCTTGCGTGCTGCACCTCGCAGCCCAGCCCGATGGCATAGCGCCGCACCGGTGCCAGCCAGGCCCCCGCCGGTTTGGATATATCGCGCGCCAGGCACAGATAGCGCACCCCGTCCGGCGTTTCTGCCAATTGGCGCAGGAACTTGCCGGGGGTCTCGAAGGCCGAATGCACGTTCCACAGCGGGCAGGCGCCGCCGAAACGGGCGAATTGCAGCCGGGTGGCGCTGTGGCGCTTGGTGATGGTGCCGGCCTGATCGACCCGCACGAAGAAGAACGGAACGCCCTTGGCGCCGGGCCGTTGCAGCGTCGACAGCCGGTGCGCCACCTGCTCGATCGAGGCGCCGAAGATGTCGGCCAGCCGTTCCAGATCGTGGCGGGTGTCCTTTGCGGCCTGTTGAAAGGCGCGGTAGGGCAACAACGCCGCGCCCGCAAAGTAGTTCGCCAACCCGATCTTGGCGATGCCGCGGGCTTCGGGGGTGGAAAAGCGGGCAAGGTCCAGCGTCGCCTCCAGAAGGTCGTTCTGGGCGATCAGCGCCACCTGATGCAACAGCTGGAACCGCCGCGTCGGCCCTTGTGCGCGGGCGCTGATCTGCAGACGCCGCGAGGCGGGGTCAAAATGGCGCAGAGTCGCATTGTCCGAAAAGTGCAAGCTGATACCCTGCCTGCGTAACAGCTCTTCAGCCAGAATTACTACATCTTTCCGGATATTTGCTGGCGCTGCAAAATGTTCCGCCGCGCGATCCACTGCATCGATGTAATTATCGCAATAGTGAAAGAAATCACGCACCTCTTCCCAAGGGCTGGGCTTCAGCGCGGCGTCGTCACGCCCCAAAGCCTCGTCCAGCGAGGCCAGCCGTTCATGGCTTTGCCGGTAAGCGCGGTGCAGGTCCAGAAACGCCCGCGCCAAGGCGGGCGCATTCGA
>JBATAV010000069.1:0-3777 GCA_049662025.1 Paracoccaceae bacterium
CGCGATCGGCGCACAAAGGATGACGATGACCAGCCGCAACTGGTGGTGGCAGACGACAAAGGCCAGATTGGCCCCGGCCAGAATGGAAATCACCACCATTTCGGCCTGAACGCCGGGCAGGAATGACAGAAAGGCCAGTTCGTCGGGGTAAAGCCGGATTGGGTCAGCCGGTTGCTGACGGTCAGCGACAACACCGCCGCCAGGATCATCAGCCCCAGGATCGAGGCGCCGAACAGGCCCACCCGCGACGCCAGGTTCCAGCCGACAAGGCCGGTGACCAGCAAAAGCGCAATCTGTTCCCACCCGACCTTTGAGGCGGGCTGCCCCGGCGGGCAGGTCAGATCCACCCGCCAGACCCAGTACATCAGAACGGGCGCCAGCGTCACGATGGCCAGCACACGGGTAGGATGGATCAGCGACAGCGCCCGCACGTCGCCCCCCTCAAACTTGACGGTAAAGGGGCCAGGCACCCAGGTGCTGCCTTCGACCCGCAATCGACGGGCGTCCAGAGCGGTATAGCGGGCGGTAGTCACATCCAGATGCCCGCCGGGTTCACAAAGGCGAAAAGGTCGGCGTTTTCATGAAGCTTGTGGGCGGAAACCGAATGCGGGGTGCAGTCGACCTCGGGCGCCCCGGGTTCCGCCGTGAACCCGACCTCGTCGAAATCCACCAGGATCGTGCCGGTCATCGGATGGGTCGAACACAGCGCGCCGCATTCGGCGATCCTGGCGCCGTGCCAGGCGCCGCCTGCATGGTCGCCGCGCAGCAAGGGCAGGGCAGCGATGATGGCAGGTTCGGTGGGCGACCGCAGATGACGATCTCGGCCCCGGTTGCAAGGGCCAACACCTTCACCAAGGGCACGTTCATCACCAAAAGCATGATATTGGCCAAGAACAGCGCTGCGATCGGACCCCAGACGATTTCCGGCCGTTCAGCGAACAACAGCGGCCCCGGCGTGATGGTCAGCGTCAGCAAGAGCGCCAGCATCACCGCCGTGGTCCCTGACCCCGGCCCCCCAGCGTCAGCATCGGGATCAGCGCCTCACCGGCGGCGGCGTTGGTGCCTGCCTCGGAGGAGGCGACACTGCGCGGGCTGCCCTTGGCGAAGGTCTCTTTGTCACGGGAGATGGTTCTTTCGAACATATAGGCCAGGAAAGTCCCCAGAGATTCCCCCGCGTCGCGCAGCACACCCGCGAAAAATCCGACAACCGTTCCGCGCAGCATGGTGAAACGGGTAGACCACAGCTTGGCCCAGTCGACTGTGGCCTTGCCCAGTTTCATCCTGATGGTGCTGTTGCGACCGTGGCTTTCGATGAAGAGGAAAACCTCGACCACGGCCACCAATCTGACAATGGCGACCAGAAAGTTGACCTCGTCATAAAGGTGCAGGTTGCCGAAGGTAAATGGTGGCATGTTGGTCTGCTTGCCCACCCCGATCAGGGCGATGGCGGCGGCAATCGCCGATTTCGCCTGGTTGGTGGAGCCAAGCCCGCCCAACGTGCAAAACGCCAGCAGATACAGCGCGAAATACTCGGCCGGGTCGAACTGACAGGCCACCTGCGCCAGTAGCAGCGCCAGCCCGATGGTAGCGATGAAAGAGCCGACGAAAGTGGCAATGCCCGAGATCACCAGCGCCTCCATCGCGGCGAACTGCATGGCAGAGGTGATCGGGATCAGCCGACCAGCGCCCGGGGGAGGCCTTGCAGCCCCAGACCCAGCACGAATTTGAACAGGGCGTATAGTCTGACCCCAAGGCCCAACCCGGTCAGCAGGGCAGGCAGCGGGCGCGGACGGATCTGAAAGCTGAGCATACCGGCCGCCAGCGTGGTGGTGGCGACAAAGCCCAAGGGCTTGATTGGATCGGCATATCCGAACACCACCGCCAGCGCGACGGCCAGTTGCGGAACGATAGCGCCATGCGGCCATGCGGCGTTCGCGTCGGGGCGCAGCACCATGACCATGGCGCAAACCGCCGTCAGGGCCGCGATGATATAAGGAAAGACCCGCGGTCCGACCGGGTCGGTGTTGAAGCTGTCAGGAATGGTCCTGGCGCTGAGGAAATGCCCCAGCGCCAGAACCTGCCTGACCAGTCCGAAGATAGGGTCTGCGCGCATCACTGGATGATCCCGATGTCCTTCGAGATCGGCGCAATCTCGACAATACTGGCAACGACAGAGCCCTGGAAGTCGGGCCCGATCAGCGTATGGGGCGCCAGGCCGTTTTCGGTCATGACGGACTTTCACTGCTCGCTTTCAGCAGCATCGGTCAACGCATCGACCCATTTCTGGGAATTGGCATCCGAGATGCCTTTCGGCACATAATGCCCGCGCCAGTTCATCCCCACCAGAACGACGCCTTGTTCCCTGGCGGTAGGTATCTCGTCAAACCCGGTCACCTGCACGTCGGACAGAACCGCCAGTGCGCGCGCATCGCCCGATTTGATGAAGCCCTGAATCTCGGTCAGATCGCCCGTCATGGCGGTAGAAAAGCCGCCGACGGTCCGGACGATCGCATCGGCGCCACAGTTACGGTCGATGTAATTGATCGCTTTGGTTTCCTCGAACCCGGCGCGGTCCATCTCGATAAGCACCTTGAGGTGGTCAAACCCGCCCAGGGCGGAGCCGCCCGCGAAAGAGATCGCCAAAGGATCGGCTTTTACCGCCCCGATCCGGTCATTCAAGGTCTGGCAGGGGCTGTCTTTCGCCACCGCGATCACGCCCGGACCGCCGCCAAGGGCGCCCAGCCAGCGCGCCTGACCGGCGGTCATGTCGGCAAAGGCTTTCTGCGCCAGACGGATGGTCATGACGCAAGAGGCCGCGACGATCAGGCCCGCATCGGTGCCTCGTTCCGACACCACATGGGTACAGGCCACGCCGCTGCCGGCCATGTTGGTCACCTGCAGGGTGCCGGGAATGACGCCCAGTTCCTGCATGATGCGACCGATCTGGCGACAGGTAAAATCCCAGCCCGCCGACAGGGTTGGCGGGGCAATACAATCGTCGGCCTGGGCCGTGGCGCCAAGGGTGATGGCCAAAGCCATCTCGCCCAGGAGGGCGCGGAAAGTCAGTTTCGCCATGGGATTTCTCTCTGAATTCATCGGTGCCGGGGTACTGCGGCATTCTCCCGATGCGCCCACCCCTTTCGCTGCTTACGATTCGCGCCAAAGCTGGCACGAACCTGTTACGACCGCAGCTGCGATGCCGAGACGGGCCGGGAAATGGGGGGAGAATGCGCTTTCTGCTGGTCGAGGATGCTGCCGATCTGACCCGCTCGGTGCAGGACTTGCTGCGCCTGAATGACCATGCGGTGAATTGGCCGGCCTCGCTTGCGGCGGCGCGGGATTGCCTGGCCTTTGCCTTTTAAGATTTGATATTGCGGGATATTTCCTTGCCAGATGGCGATGGCCGCCAGTTTCTGGCTACCTTGCGGCGCTGTGGGCAGGACACGCCGGTGATCATCAAGACAGCGCGGTCGGCGGTGGCCGACCGGATCGACTCGCTGGATGGCGGGGCGGCTGCGGCGCAAGCTGGAAGGTTCGGCTGCGCGGATCGGAACGGTGCGGGGCCTGGGTTACCGGTTGACTGCGGCGGCGGGGCATAACGGCGGGTGTGCCCCCTTCGCGCCCGCGTACAGGGCGGGTGGCAGTGGCTGCCGTGGTCGCCGTGGCACTGTTCTTTGCCGCGCGGGGCAACGGCTGACCGCGCCGCCGAAGCCGCACAGGATGCGGTTCTGGGTGCGGCGACGGTGGCCCTGTCCGAAGGCTTGCGGACCGAGGAGA
>JBATAV010000070.1:0-14615 GCA_049662025.1 Paracoccaceae bacterium
CACAACCCGATCCTCGAGGCCCGCCACTGGGGCATTGTCAATGGCAAGGACGTAGCGGCGGGTAGCTATCACCGCACCCATTCCGGCTACGCCGTCGCCGCTTTCCACGAGGCGCTGAGGATCAATCTGGAGCAGGGAATCGCCCGCAAGGCCCAAAGCTATGCCTACCACGAACAGGCGCTGCGGCGTGCAGTAACCGCAATGGGCTGTGAGGTGACGTCGAACATGACCAGCTTGGTCGTACTGAACCTGCCGCCTTCGCTGGCGGGGCGCGAAAAGGAACTGGTGCAGGCGTGCCGCGCCAGGGGCTTCGGCATCTGGCCGACCCTGTCGGAGCCGGTTCAGGTGCGGATCGGCATCCTGAACCAACTTTCCGAAGCCGCTATCACCGAGATCGTCACACGCTTTGCAGCGGCCGTGACCGAAATGGACGCAAGCATCGACCCGGCAAAGGCGCTGGAAGGGCTACGGTCTTATTACGCTACGTCGATGGCAGCTGAATAGTCAGTCGGAAGGGGGAGGCGAGAATGGATATTCACGAATACCAGGCCAAGGAAATCCTGGCAAAGTTCGGTGTCACCGTGCCGCAGGGTGCGCTGGCCTACAGCCCCGAACAGGCCGCCTATCGGGCCCGAGAACTCGGCGGCAATCGCTGGATCGTCAAGGCGCAGGTACATGCCGGTGGCCGTGGCAAGGCGGGCGGCGTCAAGCTGTGCAATTCGGAGCACGAAATCCAGGATGCCACGAACGAAATGTTCGGCCGCAAGCTGGTGACGCATCAGACCGGCCCCGAGGGCAAGGGCATCTACCGCGTCTATGTCGAAACAGCGGTGGAGTTCAACCGCGAGATCTATCTCGGCTTCGTGCTTGACCGGTCTTCGCAGCGGATAATGATCGTCGCTTCGTCGGAAGGCGGGATGGAAATCGAGGAAATCTCGGAGGCCCGGCCGGAATCCATCGTCCGATCCACCGTCGAGCCTGCCGTCGGGCTGCGGGAGTTTCAGGCGCGCGAAATCGCCTTCTCGCTGGGGATTCCGCCGGCGCTGATCCAGCAGATGGTGCGCACGCTGCAAGGTTGCTACCGCGCCTTCCGTGAGTTGGACGCCACGATGGTCGAGATAAACCCGCTGGTCGTCACCAGCGATGACCGCATCCTGGCGCTTGACGCCAAGATGACCTTCGACGGCAACGCGCTGTTCCGCCATCCGCATATCTCGGAATTGCGGGACAAGAGCCAGGAAGACCCGCGCGAGGCGCGCGCCGCCGACCGGGGGCTGGCCTATATCGGCCTTACCGGCAACATCGGGTGCATCGTCAATGGTGCCGGTCTGGCGATGGCCACGATGGACACGATCAAGCTGGCTGGCGGGGAACCCGCCAACTTTCTGGACATCGGCGGTGGCGCCACGCCCGAGCGGGTGGCCAAGGCTTTCCGTCTGGTGATGTCGGACGAGAATGTGCAGGCGATCCTCGTCAACATCTTTGCCGGCATCAACCGCTGCGACTGGGTGGCCGAAGGTGTGGTGCAGGCGCTTACCGCGAACCCCGTCGATGTGCCGGTGATCGTGCGGTTGGCCGGCACCAATGTCGAGGAAGGCCAATCGATCCTTGCAAAATCCGGTCTGCCGATCATCCGCGCCAATACCCTGATGGAGGCGGCGGAGCGGTCTGTCACGGCTTGGAAAAACGACCAGAAACAGAACACCAAGGTGAGGGCGATCTGATGAGCATCCTTCTTGACCGCGACAGCCGCGTCATCGTGCAGGGCATTACTGGCCGGATGGCGCAGTTCCACACCAAGGAAATGTTGGACTACGGCACCAATGTCGTGGGCGGCGTGGTGCCAGGCAAGGGCGGCGAAGCCGTCTTCGGCGTTCCGGTCTTCAACACGGTGAAAGAAGCCGTCGCCGCCACCGGCGCGAACGCCAGCCTGGTTTTCGTGCCGCCACCCTTCGCCGCCGACAGCATCATGGAGGCCGCGGATGGCGGCATCCGTTATTGTGTCTGCATCACCGATGGCATTCCCGCGCAGGACATGATCCGCGTCAAACGCTACATGATGCGCTATCCGCGTGAACGGCGTATGGTGCTGACCGGCCCGAACTGCGCGGGCACTATTACCCCGGGCAAAGCGCTTCTGGGCATTATGCCCGGCCATATCTACCTGCCGGGCAATGTCGGCATCGTCGGCCGGTCGGGCACACTGGGGTACGAGGCGGCGCAGCAGTTGAAGGATCGCGGCATCGGTGTGTCGACCAGCGTGGGCATTGGTGGCGACCCGATCAACGGATCGTCTTTCCGCGACATTCTGGAGCTGTTCGAGACCGATCCCGAAACCCATGTCGTATGCATGATCGGCGAAATCGGCGGCCCACAAGAAGCCGAAGCCGCCGCCTATATTCAAGAGCACATGACCAAGCCGGTTATTGCCTATATCGCGGGCCTGACCGCCCCCAAGGGCCGCACCATGGGTCATGCCGGGGCCATCATCTCGGCCTTCGGGGAAAGCGCCTCCGAAAAGGTGGAAATCCTGACCGCAGCCGGTGTGACGGTAGCCGAGAACCCCTCGGTCATCGGCGAAGCCGTCGCCCGGGTGATTGGCCGCAAGGCCGCGTAGAGAGAGACGCAGATGACCAGACCAAAGGTCCTTGTGACGCGGCGCTGGCCGCAGGCGGTCGAGGCGAAGATGGCCGAGATGTTCGAACTCGACCTGAACATGGCGGACGAACCTATGTCGGAAGGCGACTTCCGCGACGCCTTGCGCAGGTATGATGCCATCCTGCCCACCGTGACAGACCGCCTGCCTGCCCAGGTCTTCGACCAGCCCGGCCCGCGCACAAGGATTCTGGCCAACTACGGCGTAGGCTTTGCACATATCGACACCGCCGCCGCGAAACACCACGGCATCGCGGTGACCAACACGCCCGACGTGCTGTCGGAATGTACTGCCGACATCGCCATGACGCTGATGCTGATGGTGGCGCGCCGGGCGGGCGAGGGCGAACGCGAACTGCGTGCCGGTGAATGGGCGGGCTGGCGACCGACGCACATGATCGGCACCAAGGTTTCGGGTGCAACGCTGGGCATCATCGGCTTTGGCCGGATCGGTCAGGCTATGGCGCAGCGCGCGCATTTTGGCTTTGGCATGAAGGTCTTGGTGCAGAACCGCTCTGCGGTCCCGGTCGAGGTCCTGCAGCAGTTCAACGCCGTGCAAGTGTCGGCGATTGACGAACTGTTGCCGCAGTGCGATTTCGTCTCGCTCCATTGCCCCGGCGGTGCGGCGAACCGCCACCTGATCAACGCCCGCCGACTTGACCTGATGCGCCCCGGCGCCTTCCTGATCAACACCGCGCGGGGCGAGGTCGTGGACGAATACGCCTTGGCGCAGGCGCTATGGTTCGGCACCATCGGCGGCGCCGGGCTGGACGTGTTCGAACGTGAACCGCAGGTCCCGCAAGAGTTGTTGGATGCCGACAATCTGGTCCTGCTGCCGCATCTCGGCTCGGCCACTCGGGAAACCCGCGAGGCGATGGGCTTTCGCGTGCTGGACAACCTGACCGCCTTCTTCGATGGCCGTCCCCCGCGCGACAGGGTGGCCTAGGCCATGGTTTCCGCACACCCGGCGGCGGAGGGCGATGCCGTGGTTTACCCCGCGATGCTGCGGGCCGATCTGCGGCAGCTCTGGCGCAACGTGATAGCCCGGCGCGCGCCCGAGGTGGCAGACCGGATCGAACAGCCGGACGTTCGCCTGCCGGTCGGCGAGACGGCCAGCTCCTACCTGCAGGCGATCAACATCTGGTTCCAGCTGACTCGGATCATCGACGAAAACAGCGCCATGCGCGACCGACGGCAGGCCGAAGCGCTGCATGGAGCCGCTGCGGTAGAAGGCAGCTTTGCCAAGGTGATCGCCGATCTCGATCCCGCCCTGTCGGCAGCTGTCTTTTCCGAAATGACGGCGCAGCTGCGGATCGGCCCCACCCTGACCGCCCATCCGACCGAAGCGAAGCGCGTGACAGTTCTCGAGATTCACCGTCGGATCTACCGCCACCTCGTCACGCTGGAAACCCAGCGCTGGACCCCGCGCGAACGCGAAGAGATCCTGCTCGACATTGAAAGCGAGATCGACCTTTTGTGGATGACCGGCGAGTTGCGGTTAGAACGCCCCAGCCTCGACGATGAAATTGAATGGGGCCTGCAGTTCTTTCGCGATGCCATCTATGATGCCGTGCCGCAGCTGGTTGACCGGTTCAGCCATGCCGTCCAAGCCCGGTTTGGCCCGGTTGAACCGATGGCGCCCTGTCTGCGGTTTCACTCTTGGATCGGCGGCGACCGCGACGGCAACCCCAACGTCACTGTCGAGGTGACGGCCCGTGCCGTGCGGCGCGCCCGTGAGGTCATCCTGCAGCGCTACGGCACCGATCTGCGCGCGGCCGGTGCCAAGATCAGCATCACCTCGCGGCTGGTGTCCATCCCCGAGCCCGAGGCCGGGCGCATCGGCGCGATCATCGCCCGCAGCGGAAAGGCCGATGGCTACGAGTCCCGCAATCCGGGCGAATGGTTCCGCCAGGCGCTGAGTGCGATGGCCGAGAGGATCGACGCAACCCGCGACGACGCGCCGGGCGCCTATGTCACGGTCGGACAGTTCATTGATGATCTCGGCACGCTTGACGGAGCGCTGACCCGCATTGGCGCCGTGCGACTTGCCGAACGCCTCCTGCGCCCGATCCGCTGGCAGGCCGCATGTTTCGGCTTTCGCACCACCACACTGGACGTGCGGCAGAATTCCACCGTGACCACCGCTGTCCTTTCGGAGATTTGGGGCCACGACGGGCCGGTGCCGGCCTATGGCGAACACGAATGGTCCGACCGTCTGCGCCGCGAGATCGGCGGGACCGAGATCAATCCCATCGATCACGCCAGGCTAAGCCCTGAGGCGCTTGAACTGCTCAACCTGCTGACCTTGATGCGCGACATGCGCCTGTCGGACGACCCCGAGGCGATCGGGCCGTTCATCTTGTCGATGACCCGGTCCAGCGACGATATCCTTGCCGTCTATCTGCTGGCCCGCCATGCGGGTTTCGGGGCCGAAAAGGTCGACCTTCGGGTGGTGCCGCTGTTCGAGACAATAGAAGATCTGCGCCGTGCGCCCGCCGTCTTCGACGATCTCCTGAAGGTTCCGCTGGCGCATCGGTCGATCAAGTCGCCCGACGGCACTATCGAGGTGATGCTGGGCTATTCCGACAGCAACAAGGACGGCGGTTTCATCTGCTCCACATGGGAGCTGGACAAGGCGCAGCGGCGCATCACCGCGGCGCTGGCGCGGCACGATCTGCGTCCGGTGTTCTTTCATGGTCGCGGCGGATCTGTAAGCCGGGGCGGCGCGCCGACCGAACGCGCCATCGCCGCTCAGCCGCTGGGCACCATCCATGGCCGCCTGCGGATCACTGAACAGGGTGAAGTGGTGTCGTCGAAATACGCCAACCGCGGCACAGCGCTGACCCAGATCGAGCTTCTGGCCTCATCCGTCCTGGCGCATATGCAGACCCGGGTGCAGCCCGCTGCCAACCCCGAACATGTCGACGCGCTCGAGGCGCTGTCGGGCATGTCACAGATGGCCTATTCGACCCTTCTAGGACTGCCCGGCTTCATCGACTATTTCCAACAGGCAAGCCCGGTCGAAGAGCTGGCGATGCTGAAGATTGGCTCGCGGCCGGCCCGGCGCTTCGGGGCGAAAAGCCTAGCCGATCTCCGGGCAATCCCCTGGGTCTTCGCCTGGTCGCAAAACCGCCACATCCTGACCGGCTGGTATGGCTTCGGTTCGGCGGTCGCCTCGTTCCGGCAGGTTCGCGGCACTGACGGCGAGAGGCTTCTGGCCGAGATGTTTGCCGGGCATCGCCTGTTCCGGCTGATGGTGGACGAGGTGGAAAAGTCCCTTCTGCTCAGCGATCTGGGCATCGCCGCCGACTATGCCGATCTGGTCGATGACGCGGCCACCCGTGACCGTATTTTCACGCAGGTGCTGGAGGAACATGCCCGGAGCGTAATCGCCATCCGCGCACTGACCGACGGCGCCGAAATCGGCGCGCGCTTTCCCAACATGCGCGAAAGGTTCCTGCGGGTCGCGCCGCAACTTGACCGGATCAACCGTCTGCAGGTCGACCTTCTGCGCAGCGCACGCCGGCATCCCGACAACGGCGCGACAATGCCCCTGATGCAATCCATGAACAGTATCGCCGCCGGTCTTGGCTGGACCGGATGACAAAGGAGACCTCGATGACCACCGCCCCCACCTCCGCCCGCGACCCCGGTTTTTTCACCGAAACCCTTGCCACCCGCGACCCCGAACTGTTCGGCGCGATGCAAAAGGAACTGGGCCGCCAGCGCCACGAGATCGAGCTGATCGCATCGGAGAACATCGTCTCCCGCGCGGTGATGGAGGCGCAGGGCTCGGTCCTGACCAACAAATACGCCGAAGGCTATCCGGGCCGGCGCTATTACGGTGGCTGCGAGTGGGTCGATGTGGCGGAAAACCTGGCGATCGACCGCGCCAAGGCGTTGTTTGGCTGTGGTTTCGCCAACGTGCAGCCCAATTCCGGCAGCCAGGCCAACCAGGGCGTGTTCAACGCGCTTTTGAAGCCCGGCGACACCATCCTGGGGATGAGCCTCGATGCCGGTGGCCACCTGACCCATGGCGCCGCCCCGAACCAGTCGGGCAAGTGGTTCCATGCCGTGCAATACGGCGTGCGCAAGCAGGACATGACGCTGGACTATGATCAGGTGCAGGCCCTGGCGACCGAGCACAAGCCCAAGATGATCATCGCCGGTGGCAGCGCCATCCCCCGCATCATCGACTTTGCCCGCATGCGCGCGATCGCCGACAGCGTCGGCGCCATCCTTTGCGTCGACATGGCGCATTTCGCGGGTCTGGTGGCGGCGGGAATCTACCCCAGCCCGTTCCCGCACGCCCATGTCGCCACCACCACCACCCATAAAACCCTGCGCGGCCCGCGTGGCGGCATGATCCTGACCAATGACGAGACCATCGCCAAGAAGGTCAACTCGGCCATCTTCCCCGGTATCCAGGGCGGCCCGCTGATGCACGTCATCGCCGCCAAGGCCGTGGCCTTTGCCGAGGCGCTGCGCCCCGAATTCGCCGCCTACCAGAAGCAGGTCGTGAAGAACGCCCAGGCCCTTGCGGATGAGCTGATGAAGGGCGGCCTTGCCATCGTCACCGGCGGCACCGACAGCCACCTGATGCTGGTCGACCTGCGGCCCAAGGGGGTGAAAGGCAACGCCACCGAAAAGGCGCTGGAGCGCGCGCAGATCACCTGCAACAAGAACGGCATCCCGTTTGACAGCGAAAAGCCCACGATCACCAGCGGCGTGCGCCTTGGCACCCCCGCAGGCACCACGCGCGGCTTTGCCGAGGCCGAATTCCGCCAGATCGCCCGCTGGATCGTCGAAGTCGTCGACGGCCTTGCCGCCAATGGCGAAGACGGCAACGGCGCCGTCGAAGCATCGGTCGGCGCTGAAGTCGAGGCACTGTGCAAGAGGTTCCCGATCTATCCGGGGCTGTAAGCCAAGCCTGGCGTTCCGGTAAGTGAGGCCAGGTCACCGACGGTCTTCCGTGCTCTGCGCCCTGAGAGGGGTGGACCGTTTGAGCTGGAGCTTTACGCTACGTTTTTCCCGTTGGGAACGGAGATGGGAACGATGAAGGCCTCATAGATTTCGGCGGTGCAGAAGGCGTTCATACTGAAACAGGGCGAGGAAGATCCGTCAGTCGCGGAGGTCTACCGCTTGGCCGGGGTCTGAATGGCTCGGCTTTGCCGCAGGGTGATTTGTCCGTTGAATGGCGTGCATATCGAGGGCTCTATTGCACAAAAGGGCTTACGGGCAGGCTTCTCCTTTCCCGGACGGACTTGTCCGCCTACCTCGGTTGCGGGGATGCCGAGCGCGGTGATGCCGTTGCGGACAGCGACACGGATCTGGAATTCGGCGACCTGACGGTCAAAGTCCCTCAAGGTCAGGCGCTGGCCCGGCAACTTGACGCAGTGCATCCACTGCCCGGCGGGGTATTGCGCAGCAATGCACGAAGGGGTTGGTATCTGCGCGGCTTCGTCGGTGATAGCCCCTCCATCGTCGCCAGATCGTCCGACCCAGACGTCTGATGCGCGCAACGCCTCGTTCCGGGGCGCGGAGCGGGCCGCCACCGGTTCGAGGACCGTGACGCGCGCACCAGCGGCGTCCGCTTTCCACGACTCGACGTTCTTTCGGGGTGGAATGACCGCCGCGGCACCGCGTTCGGCCGCTCTCGTGCATGGCTTCATGGCATTTGCGGGGGTCAGACAATTGAACGGTCCCCCGGCAGGACGGTAGATTGCTTCCAACCGTGCGTTGACCACCAATACCGGAGATAGTGCGGCGACCGCGAAATCTGGCGTGTCGAC
The DNA here is from genome assembly GCA_049662025.1 of Paracoccaceae bacterium. Taxonomy (GTDB): domain Bacteria; phylum Pseudomonadota; class Alphaproteobacteria; order Rhodobacterales; family Rhodobacteraceae; genus Pseudogemmobacter. The sequence goes on from JBATAV010000070.1 coordinate 8,448, forward strand.
GTCGGGAAACTGGCAGAGTGCTCATGGTTTGATGTCCGCGGGCCGAATCGGATTGAGCGGGAAAACTCAGGATTCGGGACCAAGTGCTCTGGCTGTATGGGGCATTTCACGTTGCCGGGCGTACCGATCAGGTGAACTTCGATCACAGGTTGCATATATGCTATGGTCGGAGTCGCAAGGATGCAGCAGAGATCGAAAAATGGCACGTCGGATTGACGCGAAGTTGACGCAAAATGGCGGCAAACCAGTTCGTGAGATTTCCATCAGGAAGTATGAAAAAGAACTGGCGAAGCTTCAGTTCGAACTCGTCAAAATGCAGGAGTGGATCAAGGATACTGGCCATCGTGTCGTAGTCATATTCGAGGGAAGGGACGCAGCGGGCAAGGGAGGGACGATCAAGCGGATCACTGAACCATTGAACCCTCGAGTTGCGCAGATCGTGGCGCTGCCAGCACCTACCGAGCGCGAGAAGTCCCAGTGGTATTTTCAGCGCTATGTCGCCAACCTTCCCGCCGCCGGGGAAATGATCATCTTTGACAGGTCATGGTACAACCGTGCGGGTGTCGAGCATGTGATGGGGTTTTGCACGGAGGAGGAGTACCAGGAGTTCCTGCACAGCTGTCCCGAGTTTGAATGCATGCTGATGCGCTCGGGAATCCAGCTGATCAAGTACTGGTTCTCAGTAAGCGACAAAGAACAGGAGCGGCGCTTTCAGAAACGTCTTACCGATCCGACGAAACGGTGGAAGCTTAGCCCGATGGACTTGGAAAGCCGGAAGCGCTGGATCGATTACTCAAAGGCCAAGGACAATATGTTTGCCCATACTGATATCGATCAGGCTCCGTGGTATGTGGTGAATTCCGATGTCAAGAAACATGCACGTCTGAATTGTATCAGCCATCTGCTGTCCGTCGTCCCGTACACGGATCGAACACCCGCTCTGGTCGAACTGGAGCCCCGGCCAGAGCAGCGCGACTATGTTCGCCCGCCGTTGGAAACGCAGCATTTCGTTCCCGAAATCCACAAGAAGATCTGATCAACCGCCTTGTGACACTGTGCCCTCTTCAGCGTCGGGCTTGGCCGAAGTGTCGATTTCCTTGAGCAGCATCTCCGCGCGCTTGACGTGTTCGTTGGCGATCAGAATCTTGCGTTCAAGCCGTGCCTTCTTTGAATCCTTGGTGGTTTTTCCAATCTCGTCCTGAAGCTGCAGTTTCCTCGCCCGCAGCTTCGCGATTACTTTTTCCACATGGCTCGGCTTGATCTTTTCGGCTTTGCCCTGCGTCAACCGTGCAAGATAGTCGTCAAGTTTATCAGCGTATTTCTTCAGGCCCATTTTGACGCCTCCTGCGTTGATCCGACCGACACGACTGCGGGCGCGAAAGACGATGCGACCGACCTATGCACGGGTAGTCACCGGTGTGGCTTCGCCGGTCTCGACGACCACCTCGCCGACTTCTTCTTCATCAAGCGCCAGAATGCGTTCGACCTCTGCGACGGCACTGTCGGATTCGATGTAATAGGCGCGCGCGGCGGCGAGCAGGTCGCGCATGGCGTTGTAAGCGTAGCCGGAATCGTTGAGGAACGAGGTCGCGGCATCCGCATCGAGACTGCCCTTCCGGATCAGCGCATCGACGATGCGGTTGCTGTTGTGTGCGTCGTCCTCGACCTGTGCCGCCTCTTCGTCCAACCACAGGTTGCTGCGGTCTTCCGGTTCCGCGACGCCCAGTTTGCGTATTTCCACGAGGATACGGGCAATTTCGGTCCGCAGCCCGTCATAGATCTCGGTCACGGCACCTTGGTCATGCACCGTGTAGGTCGTGGTATTGCGGCGCAAGTGCTTGACCGCCTTCGCCGCGCGCACGATCTGGGCGGCCACATCGCGCAAGATGTAGATCCGGTCCGTCACATCAGGCGGCAGGTCCTTTGCGCCGGTGCGCGTCGCGAATTCCACGATCGCCGCATAGAGTGTTTTCACCCGCGCCTCATAGCGCTCATCGAAATCGAAATCGACGACCTTTCGGCTTGACCGGACCGTAGCAGCAACATCGTTTGTTGCAAAAATCTCTTGTCGGCTGAGGTTCAGCCCATGCACGATCAACTCCACCGAATTGTCGTAGAGATGCTTGACCTCCTTGCGCATTGCCGCCTCGATCGTCGCCGGGAATTCGTCAACCGCCTCCGACAAGTATTTGGGTCGGCTAAGGTCTGGCTCTGGTTCCGTAATGACGGCTTCGATGAAACCGATCAGCCGGTTCAGTAACGGCAGCATGATCGCGACACCCATCACGTTGAAGATCGTGTGGAACATCGCGACCTTCAGCGCAAAATCATTGTCGGCGATGCCGACCATGCCGCTGAGCACATCGACAATGCCCCGTATCGGAATGATGAAGATCAGCGCGACAGCGGCTGTCGACACCTTGAATATCACATCTGACAGCGCCAGCTGCTTGCCCAGATAGTTCGCGCTCAGTGATCCCATGATGGCGGTTATCGTTGTGCCGATATTGGCGCCGATCGCCAGGGCGAGGGCATTTTCGTAGCTGATCTGCCCTGCGGCAAGCGCCGTAATGATCAGCACCAATGTCGCATGGCTGGATTGCATGAGGACCGTCGCCAGCGTCCCCACCAGAGTGTAAACCAGCAGGCCCTCGATACCGGTCATCGCATATCGGCTAAGGTCGACCGTGTCCTTGAAGGTCTCGAACCCGAGCTTCATATGATGAATGCCAAGGAACAGGAAGCCAAGCCCCGCCAGCACATAGCCGGTGCCGCGCAGGTATTTGGGCTTTTGAAAGACCAGCACGACACCGATCGCCAGCAGCGGCATCGCATAGGCCGAGATATTGACCTTGAGGCCAAAACCTGCAATCAGCCAAGCCCCTGTCGTGGTGCCGACGTTGGCACCAAAGATGATCCCGATACCTGCGATCAGTGTAATCAGACCGGCACTGAGAAATGAAATCGTGATGACCGAGATCAGCGAACTGGATTGCACGATTGTTGTAGTGACCAATCCGAAGGCCATCGATCGAGGCATCGACCTTGTCGCGTGTTCCAGAATCCGTTCCAGAATCCCACCGCTGAACTGCCGGAACCCGTCCTCCAGCATCAGCATGCCGAACAGAAAGATCGCGACGCCCGCCGCAATCTCCTGAAATTCCGAACTTACCCAGAACCCGGTGATCAACATGCCGATGATGACCGGCAGGAACATCTTTTTCAGCGGATATTTCATTTGCACGTCACGGAAGCATCATCCCACGCAAGACGAAATAGAATAGCGCCGCCAGAAAGGCTGATACCGGCAGCGTGATGATCCAGGCTGACACGATCTTGAGAAGCGAGGCGCGGCTGACGAGTTGCCGCCTCAATGCCTTTTGCAGTTCCTTGCGTTGTGCGGCCGTAATCACCGCCTCGGGTCCCATGCGTTTCAATTCGGCCAGGATGCGCTGTTTCTCTTCCAAGGGCGCGTTCTGGAAACCACGCAAGACGGCTTCTGTCTCGATGAAGTTCGGCTCGCCCTGAGTCCTGGCCAGAACGTCCTCAACCACTTTGCCTATTCGCTGATCCAGGAATTCCCGCAAGAACCCGACGCCAAAAACCGCTCCAAGCGCCACATGCGTCGAGCTGATTGGCATGCCGAGCTCGCTCGCGACAATCACGGTGATGGCGGCCGAAAGCGCGATGCAGAAGGCCCGCGACCGGTCAAGTTCGGTGATTTCCGACCCGACCGTCCGGATCAGTTTTGGACCGAACAGCGCCAATCCAACCGAGATGCCAAGCGCACCGATCGCCATGACCCAAAGCGGAATGGCCACCTTGGCGCCGCCCGTCCCGGCGGTCAGGATGTCGACGACCCCGGCCAGCGGGCCGACCGCGTTGGCGACGTCATTGGCACCGTGGGCGAAACTCAGCAATGCCGCCGAAAAGATCAGCGGAATGGTGAAGAGCCGGTTGACCCCGTCGCGATCGGCGCTGAGCTGCGGCGCCTTCTTGCGGATTGCCGGTCGTACGAGCAACAGCGTGACCAGCCCCGCGATCAACCCAAGAGCCATCGCCCAGGAAAAGGGTATCTCCACGATTTGTTTGATCCCCTTGAGCGCGATATAGGTCGTGAACGCCCATGCCATGATCGCGATCATGTAAGGGACAACCTTCTGCGCCTCTGTGATTGGATCGCTTTTGAAGAAGACCAGCTTCTTGATGGCGTAAAGGAAACTCGCCGCGAAGATCCCGCCGACCGCGGGCGAAATGACCCAGCTCATCGCGATGCTCGAGACCGAGCTCCAGTTGACGATATCCCATCCTGCGGCCGCGATACCGGCTCCCATCACGCCGCCGACGATCGAATGGGTGGTTGAGACCGGTGCACCGAGCCAAGTCGCGGCGTTCAGCCAGATCGCGGCGCCCAACAGCGCCGCCATCATCACCCAGACATATTCCTGGCGGTCGCCCAGGTTGGCAGGATCGATGATGCCGTCCTTGACCGTCTTGACCACATCGCCGCCGGCGATCAGCGCCCCCGCAGCCTCGAAAATGGCAGCGATTAGGATCGCACCGGTCAACGTCAGCGCAAAGGATCCCACCGCAGGCCCAACATTGTTGGCCACGTCATTGGCGCCGATATTCATCGCCATGTAGGCACCGATCACAGCGGCGGCGACAAGCAGGTAGGATTGCTCGACATGAGCGAACTTCGACCCCGCGAACAGAATCACGCCGGCGACGAAGATGATCGCGGTTCCCAGTCGGCCAACCTCGGAGCGGCTGATATGCGTCGCCCGTTCGATCTTCAGATAGTCCTTGATCTTCATCAAATGCTCCCTGTCCAGCAAACCAGATCGATTTTTTCGGTGACTTGTTCTTCCCGACACGGCCGAACCGTCAGGATTACGCTGTCTCATTGCCGCTGATAGCAGGCAAGTTCGAACCATCGGGAAGTCTGATCCAATTCGCCCGATATTGCCTTGAGCCAGATCAAGACGACCGGAATCCCTGCCCGGTAACAGACCATTCCCGCATCAAGGTGCGGATTCGGCCACTGCTCGGGTTCAGGTCATTCGTTTCAGCTTCGGCCACGCTTGAGGGCATTGAGGTGGCGAACATGATCCGCAAAGCCGCATTGTCGGACCGGTCACCGCTTCCGCAATGGCGGCGGCGCCAACCATGTCGACCTTGTTTGACTTCACGTAGGGCTTCACGAACCGCGCCGGGATGATCCGCGCGCCGTGGCCCATCTCAATCAGCTTGCGGGCAAACCACTGCGATCCTGGACAGGCTTCCGTCCAGATCAGCGCCTCTGGTGCCGGTTGGAAGAAGAACAAAACAAAGCCGCTGTTGACTTCCAGGCAGAAGTGAACCGGGCTTTCCATCGAGAGCCAGTTGTATAGTCCCGAGTTCAGGCTGCACGGTTCTCGGATGAAGGTTTCGGGTACCGCTTGGCATTCTCTCCAGATGAACTGCGCGGGTGTCAGGCCTTTGAGGGTCTTCCGTCTTCGGGCGTTGTTGTCGGCGTCGATGAAGAGAGCGAGGTGGTTTCGCAACTGGTCGCGGTCGTCAGAGGTGGTTCGGTTGATCTGAACAGGTTCTGGGCGTTTTCTAAGTGGTTTTTCGCCTCGGTTACGCCGCTACGGCTTCGGGCATCGGCAGGTTGAAGTAGGCCTGATCGGGAGTTTTCCCGTCAAGCGATGAATGTGGCCGTCGGCTGTTATAGAAGCCGAGGTAGCGGCCGATCCCGGCGCGGGCCTGCGGGACGCTGGCATAGGCCCGCAGGTAGACTTCCTCATATTTGATGGTCCGCCACAGACGCTCGACGAAGACGTTGTCGCGCCAGGCTCCCTTGCCATCTGTTACCGGCAGGTGTTTGCAAGCAAACACCGAGAGGGGGCGTCAGTTCCCCGATCTTCGCATGCAGGGTCTTAACGTCGATTGCTGGCTCCGGATCGGCCGTCGCGGCGGCGCCAAAAACACCAATCGGCCCTCCAGCAACTGATCGCGCCATTGCTTGATCAGGTTTGCCTCTCGATGTTTGCATGCAAAGGGTAATCCCCCCCGAAAGTAAGGGGCTGCAGAAGTAGAATTTTCTCGGCAAGATGAACGAGGAGATTTCGAATGAAGACAAGCAGATACACTGAGCCGCAGATCATCGCGATCCTGCGGAAGGCC
>JBATAV010000071.1:0-2753 GCA_049662025.1 Paracoccaceae bacterium
CTTCTGAACATCCTCAACCCCAAGCTGCCGCTGTTCTTCGTGGCCTTCCTGCCGCAGTTCCTGCCCGCCAGCGCCGGGATGACAGACCTCGCCACCCTCGGCGCCGGGTTCACCGGGCTGACCTTCCTGACCTTCCTGCTTTACGCCGCCATTGCCGTCTCGGGCCGTAACGCCATCCTGTCATCGCCATCGCTCTTGCGCTGGATGAAGCGCGCCTTCGCCGCGTCTTTCGCCGCCCTTGGCCTGCGCCTCGCGATGGAACGCAGCACATGACCGACCGCCGACTGCCGCCCGCCGCGCTTGGCCTTGGGCTGGCCGGGCTGGTCCCCTTTGTCTGGGCCGCCGCCACCCACCTGTCCCCGGCCCTTGCCGGATGGGGTGCTACCTTCCTGTCACCCTTGTATCTGGGTGCCTACCTGGGGTTGACCTGGGGCACGATGATCCTGGCCTTCATGTCCGGCGCGCTGTGGGGCTTTGCCGCGAAAGGCGATGCCGGGCCGCTGCCCTATGCCCTTTCGGTGATCCCCGCCCTTTGGGTGTTCTTCGCCGTCACCGACGGCACCGACACCTCGACCATCCTGCTGATCGCGGGCTTCGTCGGCCTGCTTCTGATCGACGCCACCTTCGCCGCCCAGGGCCTGACGCCCCGCTGGTGGATGCCCTTGCGCCTGATCCTGACCGCCGTCGTGGTGGCCTGCCTCGCCGGAACCCTGCTCTGATGGCCGATCTTTTCGCCTATACCGATGGCGCCTGTTCGGGCAATCCCGGCCCCGGCGGCTGGGGCGTGCTGCTGATCGCCCGCGAGGCTGGGCAGATCATCAAGGAGCGTGAACTCTCTGGCGGTGAACCCGACACCACCAACAACCGGATGGAGCTGATGGCCGCCATATCCGCGCTGGAAAGCCTGAACCGGCCCTCCACCCTGACCATCGTCACCGATTCAGCCTATGTGAAGAACGGCGTCACCGAATGGATCCACGCCTGGAAGCGCAAGGGCTGGCGCACCGCCGGCGGCCCGCCGGTGAAGAACGCCGAGCTGTGGCAAAGGCTCGATGCCGCCCGCGACCGCCATACCGTCACCTGGACCTGGATCAAGGGCCACGCCGGCCATGCCGAGAACGAACGTGCCGACGCCCTGGCCCGCGCCGGCTTGGCGCCCTTCAAGCGCCCGGCATGACCCCCGAAACCGCCCTGCACATGCTGGATTATGCCGCCGTCGCGGTGTTCGCTGTAACCGGCGCGCTGGCCGCCTCGCGCTCGCAACTTGATATCGTCGGCTTCATCTTCATCGCCGCCCTTACCGCCACCGGTGGCGGCACCACCCGCGACATCATCCTTGACCGGCCTGTGTTCTGGGTCGCCGATCCGGTGGTGCTGGCGGTGGCAGCACTTGCCGCCGTCGCGGTGTTCTTTGCCGCCCACACCCTTGAAAGCCGCTACCGCGCGCTTCTGTGGATCGACGCCTTTGCCCTTGCCATCGCCGTGCCCGCAGGCGTTGCCGCCGCCCTTGGCATGGGCCAGGGCTGGCCGATCGTCCTTGTCATGGGGATGATCACCGGCTGTCTGGGCGGGCTGATGCGCGACGTGGTCTGCAACGAGGTGCCGCTGGTCCTGAAACAGGGCGAACTTTACGTCACCTGCGCCTTTGCCGGGGCAGCGGCCGCCCTGCTGGCCGGCGCCGCCGGGGCGGGCCAGGTGTCCGCACTGCTGCTTTGCGCCCTTGTCACGCTGGTGCTGCGGGCCGGAAGCCTGGCCTTCGGATGGCGCCTGCCGGTCTACCGCGCCCGCCCGCCACGGCCCGCCTCGCCCAAACGTGGTGGTTGAACTCAACCGAACATTCGTTTATAAAAGCGCATGGCCCGCACCAAATCCATCCCCGACGATCAGGTTCTTGCCGCCGTCCGCGCCTGCCTTGCCGAAGGTGGCGACAAGGCGGTCACCTTCGGCGCGGTCGCGCGCGCCACCCGGCTTGCGCCTTCGACCCTTGCACAACGCTTCGGCACCGTCGCGGCCATGCGCAATGCCGCGATGCGCCAGGGCTGGCAGGCCCTGACCGATGCAACCATTGCCGCGATGCAAAGCGCCGCCGACAAAGGGCCGCAGGGTCTGCTAAAGGCACTTGACGCCGTTGCAGGCCCGGTCGCCGACCTTCTGCACGCCGCCACCGATGACGAAAGCCGCGCCCTTGCCGCAGGCTGGCGCGTCATGGTGGAAACCGCGCTTTCCCAGCGCATCGGTCAGGGCGAAAAATCGCGCGAAGCGGCCTCGATCCTGTTTGCGGCCTGGCAGGGGCAAATGCTCTGGGGCGGCGACAGCTTTCGCATCAAGGACGCGGTCAAGCGCCTGACCTGACCCTATCGCACATAAGTCTGCCACAGCCAGATCAGCAGAAGCGCGCCGACAAAGGCACCCACGAACCCCGCCGCCGCCCCCAGCGCAACCAGCAGGAACCGCAGCGCAAAGCCGCCGATCAGCGCGCCAAAGACCCCGATTGCCACGGTCGACGGCACATCGGTATTCACCCGCATCACCCGCGTGGCCAGAAACCCGGCCGCCGCTCCGATGATCATCAGCATGATGAAAGGCATAGGCCCCTCCCTTGTTTGTCACAACGGATATGGGAACTCCTGCTGCGTCGCAAAAGACCCCTGCACGGCCATTGCCGCCGCGATGCGCGCGAAATCCGCCGACGTCAGTGGGCGCAAGCCGTATCGGAACACCATGCCCCAGTTGCGAACCCCCCGCGTCAGATC